>NZ_JBEXUX010000025.1:0-133223 GCF_040629175.1 Embleya sp. NPDC005971
GGGGGGGGGGGGGGCGGGCCCCGGGCCCCGGGGGGGGGCCCCCCCCCCCCCCCCGTCCCGGTCAGCCGTCGAGTTCCTCGGCCAGTGCGCGCAGCGCGAGCCGGTAGGAGCCGATGCCGAAACCGGCGATGGTGCCGCTGGCGACCGCGGCCACCACGCTGGTGTGGCGAAAGCTCTCGCGCGCGTACGGGTTGGAGATGTGTACCTCGATGAACGGCGCGGTGCGCTGGGCCACCGCGTCGCGCAGACCGTACGAGTAGTGCGTGAAGGCGCCGGGGTTCATCACCACCGGGACGCGGCCGTCGGCGGCCTCGTGCATCCAGCGGATGATCTCGCCCTCGTCGTTGGTCTCGCGGACCTCGACGGCGAAGCCGAGTTCGGCGCCGAGCCGCGCGCACTCGGCGACCAGGGCCTGGTACGACGTGGCGCCGTAGACGTCGGGCTCGCGGCTGCCCAGTCGGCCCAGGTTGGGGCCGTTGAGCACGAGCACCCGGCGCGCGCTCACGCCGACACCTCGGCGTAGGCGGCGACCAGGAAGGTCGGGTCGGGAGCCTCCAGGACGACCGGCTTGGCCAAGCCGTCCAGGACGATGAAGCGCAACATGTCGCCGCGCGACTTCTTGTCCACGCGCATGGTCTCCAGCAGCTTGGGCCACGCGTCGCCGCGGTAGGTCAGCGGCAGGCCGACCGAGGCGAGCACGGTGCGGTGCCGGTCGGCGGTCGCGTCGTCCAGGCGGCCCGCGATTCGGCCCAGTTCGGCCGCGTAGACCATGCCGACGCTGACCGCCGCGCCGTGCCGCCACTTGTAGCGCTCGGCCTTCTCGATCGCGTGCGCGAGGGTGTGGCCGTAGTTGAGGATCTCCCGTCGGCCGGCTTCCTTGAGGTCGCCGGAGACCACGTCGGCCTTGACCCGGATGGCGCGGGTGATCAGCTCGGCGGTGTCCTTGCCCTGCGGGGCGCGGGCCGCCTCGGGGTCGGCCTCGATCAGGTCCAGGATCACCGGGTCGGCGATGAAGCCGGCCTTGATCACCTCGGCGAGTCCGCTGACGTAGTCGTTGCGCGGCAACGATTCCAGCGTGGCCAGATCGGCGAGCACGCCGGCGGGCGGGTGGAACGCACCGACCAGGTTCTTGCCCTCGGCGGTGTTGATGCCGGTCTTGCCGCCGACGGCCGCGTCGACCATGCCCAGCAGTGTGGTGGGCATCGCGATCCAGCGCACACCGCGCAGCCAGGTGGCCGCGACGAAGCCGGCGAGGTCGGTGGTGGCGCCGCCGCCGATGCCGACGATCACGTCGGAGCGGGTGAAGCCGGTCTGCCCCAGCACCGACCAGCAGTACGCCGCGACCGCGACGTCCTTGGCCTCCTCGGCGTTGGGCACCTGGATCGCGATCGCCTCGTAGCCCTGCGCCGCGAGGTCCTCGCGGACCGCCTCGCCGGTTGCGGTCAGCGCCTCGGGGTGCAGGATCGCCACCCGGCGGGCGGCGGTGCCGATCAGGCCCGCGAGTTCGCCGAGCAGGCCGGCGCCGACGAGCACGTCGTAGGGCTCCGCGCTGCCGCCGACGCGGATCCGGACGGGCTCGGAGGGGTTGCCGCTCATCGATTCACGTCTTTCTCGGGCACGGTCCGCCCGGATGGGGTCGGGTCGGTGGCGGTCCGTCCGGCGAGGCCGAGGCCGACCCGGATCTCGGCTGCCACGTCCTGCGGGGTGCGCCCGGCGGTGTTCACCGTGACGGCGGCGACCTCGGTGTACAGCGGTCGGCGCTGCTCCATCAACTCGCGCCAGCGGGCCCTGGGGTTGCCCACCAGGAGCGGGCGCGGCGCGTCCAGCCCCACCCGCTTGACCGCGTCCGCGATGTCGACCTCCAGGAAGACCACCCGATGCCCCTTCAGCAGCACCCGGGTGGCGTCGTCCAGGATCGCGCCGCCGCCGAGCGCGAGCACACCGGTGTGTTCGACCAGGGCCGCGGCGACCGCCTCGTGTTCGAGCGTCCGGAAGTGCGGTTCGCCCTCGTCGACGAAGATGTCCGGGATGGACTTGCCGGCCCGCGCCTCGACGTCGGCGTCGGTGTCGCGGAAGCCGACCCCGTGCGCCTCGGCGAGCAGCAGGCCCACCGTCGTCTTGCCCGCGCCGGGCGGCCCGACCAGGACCACCAGCGGGCGGGCGCCCTCGTCTTCGCTGTGCACCGTCTCGATGTCCCCTGCGTCCCCGGTGTCCGCCATCGCGCTACCGAATCTCCAGCGCGTCCAGGTAGCCGCGCACGTTGCGGGTCGTTTCGGCGACCGAGTCGCCGCCGAACTTCTCGGTGACCAGGTCGGCCAGCACGAGCGCGACCATCGCCTCGGCCACGATGCCGGAGGCCGGGACGGCCGCGACGTCGGAGCGCTGGTGGTGTGCCTGCGCGGGCTCGCCGGTGCGCACGTCGAAGGTGGCCAGTGCGCGGGGCACGGTGGCGATCGGCTTCATCGCCGCACGCACCCGCAACACCTCGCCGGTGGACATGCCGCCCTCGACGCCGCCGGAGCGGTGCGAGGTGCGCTTGGCGCCCTCGGGGGTGTTGACGATCTCGTCGTGCGCCTTCGAGCCGCGCACCCGGGCCAGTTCGAAGCCGTCGCCGAGTTCGACGCCCTTGATCGCCTGGATGCCCATCAGCGCACCCGCGAGCCGCGAGTCGAGCCGACGGTCCCAGTGCACGTGGCTGCCCAGGCCCGGCGGCAGCCCGTAGGCGAGCACCTCGACCACGCCGCCGAGGGTGTCCCCGGCCTTCTGCGCGTCGTCCACCTCGGCGACCATCGCGGCCGAGGCGTCCGGGTCGTAGCAGCGCACCGGGTCGGCGTCCAGGCGCTCGGTGTCGTCGGGGCCGGGCAGCACGCCCGCGGGTGCCTTGGCCGCACCGAACTCGACCACGTGGCTGACGATCCGGATGCCGGCCACCTGCTCCAGGAACGCCTTGGCGACCGCGCCGAGCGCGACCCGGGCGGCGGTCTCCCGGGCGCTGGCCCGCTCCAGGATCGGCCGGGCGTCCTCGAAGCCGTACTTCTGCATGCCGGCCAGGTCGGCATGGCCGGGGCGGGGCCGGGTCAGCGCGGCGTTGCGGGCCTGCGCGGCGAGCACCTCGGGGTCCACCGGGTCGGCCGACATGACCGTCTCCCACTTGGGCCACTCGGTGTTGCCGACCATGATCGCCACCGGGCCGCCCTGGGTGCGGCCGTGCCGGACGCCACCGAGGAAGGTGACCTCGTCGCGCTCGAACTTCATCCGCGCGCCGCGCCCGTAGCCCAGCCGGCGGCGCGCGAGCGCGTCCGCGACCAGGTCGGTCGTGATGGGCACGCCGGCGGGCAGCCCTTCGAGGGTGGCCACGAGTGCGGGGCCGTGCGACTCCCCGGCGGTCAGCCAGCGTAGGTTGCCCACGAATGCTCCTTTTTGCGCTTGCCGCATACCGCGTCCGGGGGATGCCACGGGGGCCGTCCCGGTTGCGCCCGGCGGATGTCCACCCGAATCCTTTCATGCCGGCGGCGGGCCCTCATCGCCGCGTCCAGGTGTCGGACAGCCGCCGCGCGAGCCGGAGTCGTCTCACCAGGCGAGATGCAATCGGGACAACTCGGTGCCGCACAACACCCCGCCCAGCGCCCCGAGCAGCAGCCAGGGCCCGAACGGCAGCCGACTGTCCCGACGCACCCGCCCGGCCGAGATCAGCACCGTCGCGGTGAGCCCGGCGAGCAGGAACGCCAGGAACGCGCCGGTGACCAGCACGCCCCAGCCCAGCCAGGTCAGATGCAGGCCGAGCACGCCGGCGAGTTTGACGTCGCCCATGCCCAGGCTGCCGCGGGACAGCGCGGCCAGGCACACGTGGTATCCGGCCAGCGTGACGCCGCCGAGCAGGGCCCGTCGGTAGGCGGTGAAGTCGCCCAGGGCGAGCGACTCCATGCCCAGCAGGGTCAACCCGGTGGCCAGCGTCACCAGCAGCACCGGGTCGGGCAATCGCAACGTGCGCACGTCCACGATGGCCAGCGTGATGCCGGCGACCGCGAGCACCAGGAACGCGAGCAGGTCCAGGCCCGGCCCGAGCCGCCAGGCCAGCAGGGCGCAGACCAGGGCGGTCAGCGCGGCGACCGGCAGCGGACCGAACCGCCCGGTGGCCGCCGTCACCGGTTCGGCGACGACCGGCGAGCGCGGCCCCGGGCCGGCGCCCTGACCGAGCAGGAGATGGATGGGACGGGGCAGACCGAGCCCGGCGACGAAGCCGAGCAGCGCGCAAACGAGAGTGAGGCCGAGGAACACGCCTGTGACGATACGCAGAATCCAATGCCGGTCACGTTCCGTCGTACCCAGGGCCGATCCGATGATCGCAAGGATCCCGCTGCCTGGGGACGACGGATTCGACCGAGGGCACCCCGATCGGTCGGGCCGAAATCCGCCCGGCCTCGACCGGCCGTGCCTCGACCCGCCCGCCTCGACCCGCCCGGGTCACGCGGACCCCGGCGGCCATCGGCTCGCGCCGATCAACCCCGACCGATCAACCCCGTGTGCTCAACCCCGCCCCGCCAACGCCGCCTCGCCCGCCGCGCGCATCGCGGCCAACGGCCCCGGCCGTCCGGTCATCAGCTCGACCTGGAGCACCGCCTGGTGCACGAGCAGGTCGAGCCCGCCCACCACGGTGCCGCCCGCGTGGCCCCACGCACCCGCGAGCGCGGTGGGCCACGGGTCGTACACGACGTCGAAGAGCACGCCGGGCCCGGTGGGCACCTCGATCGCGAGGTGGTCCACCGCGCCCTTGGGCGTGGTGGCCACCACCAGCGGCGCGCGCAGCGCCTCGGCCGCCTCGGTCCACGAGCACACCCGCACCGCGACGCCCAGCCGCTCGCCCGCCACCCGCATCTCGCGGGCCCGCTCCTCGCCGCGCACGTACACCCGCACCGGCCCGTCGGTGATCTCGCGCAACGCGGCCAGCGCCGAGGTCGCGGTGGCGCCCGCGCCGAGCACGGCCGCCGACTCGACCCGGTGCACGCCGCGTTCGCGCAGCGCCGCGACCAGGCCCGGCACGTCGGTGTTCGCACCGAGTCGCCGGCCGTCGGCGGCGCACACCACGGTGTTCACCGCGTCCACGTCGCGCGCGACCGGCTCGATCTCGTCCAGCAGCGGACGGATCGCCCGCTTGAGCGGCATGGTCAAGGACAACCCGGCCCAGGACGCGTCGAGTTCGGCGACGAAGCCCGGCAGGGCCGGCTCGTCGACCTCGAACGCGTCGTAGGACCAGTGGGTCAGGCCCAGTTCGGCGTACGCGGCCCGATGCAGGACCGGCGACAACGAGTGCCGGATGGGCGAGCCGAGCACGGCGGCCCGGCGCGGGATCGGGGTCGGTGTCGGGGTCGTCACGGGCTCGGGTGTTCCTTGATCCACTTGTTCAACTCGCCCTTGAACTCCTGGAATTCGCTGTCGTTGTCGGTGAACTTCGTGGTGCCCGCGATCGGGTCGACGGTGACGAAGTACAGGTACTTGCCCGCCGGCGGCGACACCGCCGCGTCGATCGCGGCCTTGCTCGGGCTGCCGATCGGACCGGGCGGCAGGCCCTTCTTGACGCGCGTGTTGTAGGGGTTGCTCGCGTCGTTGAGTTCCTTGTTGGTGAGCTGGATGTTGCTCTTGCCGAGGTAGTAGTTGACCGTCGAGTCCAGCCCCAGCGACATGTTCTTGCCGAGCCGGTTGTAGATGACCTGGGCGACCTTGCCCTTGTCGTCGGTGGTCTTGCCCTCGGCCTCGACCAGGCTGGCGATGATGATCAGGTCGTACGGCGACTTGTTCAGTTGTTGGGCCTTCGCCGGGAGGCCGTCCTTGTCGTACTCCTTGACCGCCTTGGCGACCATGTCCTTGAGCACCACGAGCGGGTCCATGCCGGGGGCCGCGACGTAGGACGCCGGGAACAGGAAGCCCTCGATGTTGCCCTTGGCGTAGTCCGGCAGTCCGAGCGAGGGGTCCTTCGCGGCGGCCTCGACCTTCTCCTTCGGCACCTTGAGCGTCTTGGCCAGCGACTCGAAGACCTGGGCCGAGCGCGCGCCGGGCTTGAGGATGAAGTCCTGCTTGTTCTTCGGGTTGACCAGGATCTCGAAGGCGGCCTTGGCGGACATGTGCTTGGCCATCGTGTACGCGCCGGGCTGGATCTTGGACGCGCGCTGGTCCTTGTCCTCGCGGGCGACCTTGGTGAACGCCTCGACACTCTTGGTGACGCCGGCCCGCTTCAGCTCGTTGGCCATCTGGGGGGTGGCCCAACCCTGCTTGATCTCGACCACGAGCGTGCCCGAGCCGCTGCCGCTGTAGTCCGGCGGCGGGCCGAAACGGTCCTTCAGGAAGCCGTAGGCCCAGTAGCCACCGCCGCCGACGACGGCCAGGACGATCACGAGCGCGAGGGAGACCGCACAACCGCTGCGGTTCTTCTTCTTCCGGCCCCGGCCGCGCCGGCCGCCCCGTGAGTTGTCGTCCTTACCGCGTCGCCGGCTGCGCGGCTCCGACTCCATGCGCAGTCCGAGATCGCTCATGCCGTGGGCCTTTCAGAGTCGGAGACGGACCCGGCCGGGGCAGGTGACACGGCCAGGCCCGGAGGACGTCCGGAACCGCGCTCGGTGTCGAGCGCGTTTTGCAGGATCACGATCGCGGCCGCCTGGTCGACGACGCCGCGGGCCTTCTTCGCCTTGACGCCGGACGCCTGGAGACCGCGGGTGGCGGTGACGGTGGTCAACCGCTCGTCCACCAGGCGTACTCCGATCGCCGGGTCGAGCGCGGCGACCAGGCGGCCGGCGAACAGCCGGGCCTTGGCCGCTGCGGCGCCCTCCTTGCCGGAGAGCGAACGCGGCAGTCCGACCACCACCTCGATCGCCTCGTACTCGGCGACGATCTCCAGGACCCGGGCGATGTCGCGCTTGCCTGCGGGCACGGTCTCCACCGGGGTGGCGATCAAGCCGTGCGGATCACTGGCCGCGACGCCGATCCGAACGTCTCCCACGTCGACCGCAATTCGTACTCCGCGTCTCAAGGTCGGCTCTCCGTCACAGAACTCTGCGTCATTGAACTATTCGGGCATGCCGCCCGGTCATACAAGTCCCCCGGTGGTACGGGAGTCCGGTTCCAGACTTCCACACACACCGGGGGAACGAGGGTAGGGGACGACTCAGGAGGCGCGTTCGGAGACTGTCCGGGTGACTGCGGCCAGCGCGTCGGCCACCTTGGTCGGGTCCGAACCGCCACCTTGGGCCACGTCGTCCTTGCCGCCGCCACCACCGCCGAGGGTCTGCGCGGCCACCCGCACCAGCTCGCCGGCCTTGACGCCACGCTCGCGCGCGGCCTCGTTGGCGGCCACCACGACCATCGGCTTGCCGTTCACCACGGACACCACCGCGACCGCCGCCGGGCGCGCCGCCAGCCGGCCGCGCACGTCCAGCGCGAGCTTGCGCAGGTCGTCCGGCGTGGTGCCGTCCGGCAGTTGCGCGGTCGCCAGTGCGACGCCGTGCACGTCCTGGGCACCGTCCACCAGACCCGCGGCGGCCTGGAGCACCTGGGCACCGCGCAGCGCCGCGATCTCCTTCTCCGCGTCGCGCAGCTTGGCCATGATCGAGGCGACCCGCTCGGGCAGGTCCTCCGGGCGGCCCTTCACCACTTCGGTGAGCTGGTTGACGATGGTGTGCTCGCGCGCCAGGAAGTTGTACGCGTCGGCGCCCACCAGCGCCTCGACCCGACGCACGCCGGCGCCGATCGAGGACTCGCCGAGCAGCTTGACCAGGCCCAGTTGGGCGGTGTTGTGCACGTGCGTGCCGCCGCACAGTTCCTTGGAGTAGTCCCCCATGGTGACCACGCGGACCCGGTCGCCGTACTTCTCGCCGAACATCATCACGGCGCCCTGCTTCTTCGCCTCGTCCATCGACATCACCTCGGCGGTGACGTCCAGGTCGCGCGCGAGCACCTCGTTGATCTTCTGCTCGACGTCGGTGAGCACGCTGCCGGGCACCGCGCCCGGTGCGCCGAAGTCGAACCGGAAGCGGCCCGGCGCGTTCTCCGAGCCGGCCTGCGCCGCGGTCGGGCCGAGCGCGTCGCGCAGCGCCTGGTGGGTCAGGTGCGTCGCGCTGTGGGCGCGCGCGATGGCGTTCCGCCGGTTGTTGTCGATCCGGGCCGACGCCTGGGCGCCGACCAGGACTTCGCCGACCTGCACGCGGCCGCGGTGCACCGTGACGCCGGCCACCGGGGTCTGCACGTCGCGGATCTCGACCACGGCGCCGGTGTCCAGCCGGATCCGGCCGGTGTCGGCGAGCTGGCCGCCGCCCTCGGCGTAGAAGGGGGTGCGGTCCAGGATCACCTCGACCTCGTCGCCCTCGTGCGCGGCGGGCGCGGGCACACCGTCGACGAGCAGGCCGACCACGGTCGCCTCACCCGAGGTGTCGTGGTAGCCGGTGAACTCGGTGCCACCGGCCGAGTCCGCCACCTCGCGGTAGACGGAGAGGTCGGCGAGCCCCTGCTTGCGCGCCTGGGCGTCCTTCTTGGCCCGCTGCCGCTGCTCGTTCATCAGCCGGCGGAAGCCGTCCTCGTCGACCGCCAGGCCCTGTTCGGCGGCGATCTCCAGGGTCAGGTCGATCGGGAAGCCCTCGGTGTCGTGCAGCAGGAACGCCACCTCGCCCGGGAGCACCGCGGAGCCGGAGCTCTTCGCCTTGACGATCGACTCGTCGAGCAGTGCGGTGCCCTCCTGAAGGCGGGTCAGGAAGCGCTTCTCCTCGGCCACCGAGACCGCGTCGATGCGCTCGGCCTCCTCGATCAGGTTCGGGTACTGCGGACCCATCGCCTTGATCGTGGTCTCGACCAGGTCGTGCAGCGTCTCGCCGGAGGCGCCGAGCAGGCGCATGTTGCGGATCGCCCGGCGCATCATCCGGCGCAGCACGTAGCCGCGGCCCTCGTTGCCGGGCACCACGCCGTCGCCGATCAGCATCACGGCGGTGCGCACGTGGTCGGCCACCACGCGCAGCGAGACGTCGTCCTTGTGGTCTCGGCCGTAGGTCTTGCCCGCGAGGTCGGCGGCGCGGTCCAGGATCATCCGCGACGTGTCGATCTCGTACAGGTTGTCGACACCCTGCAGGATGCACGCGAGGCGTTCCAGGCCGAGCCCGGTGTCGATGTTCTTCGCGGGCAGCTCGCCCAGGATCGGGTAGTCGTCCTTGCCGGTGCCCGGACCGCGCTCGTACTGCATGAAGACCAGGTTCCAGATCTCCAGGTAGCGCTCACCGTTGACCGCCGGGCCGCCCTCCTCGCCGTAGGCGGGGCCGCGGTCGTAGTTGATCTCCGAGCACGGACCGCACGGTCCGGGCACGCCCATCGACCAGAAGTTCTCCGACTTGCCCAGCCGCTGGATGCGTTCGGCGGGCACGCCGATCACGTCCCGCCAGATGCGCTCGGCCTCGTCGTCGTCGAGGTAGACGGTGATCCACAACTTCTCCGGGTCCAGCCCGTAGCCACCCTCCTCGATCGAGTTGGTGAGCAACTCCCAGGCGAAGCCGATCGCGCCTTCCTTGAAGTAGTCGCCGAACGAGAAGTTGCCGCACATCTGGAAGAACGACCCGTGTCGGGTGGTCTTGCCGACCTCCTCGATGTCGAGGGTGCGCACGCACTTCTGCACGCTGGTGGCGCGCTTGAAGCTCGGCTTGACCTCCCCGAGGAAGTACGGCTTGAACGGCACCATGCCGGCGTTCACCAGAAGCAGCGTGGGATCGTCCGCGACCAGCGAGGCCGAGGGGACGACGGTGTGTCCGCGCTCTGCGAAAAAGCGCAGCCAGCGCTTGCGGATCTCTGCCGATTCCATCAGCTGCCGTCCCTTCGGTCGTACCTTGCTTTGCCTTCGTACAGCTCACGCGGGTCGTACAGATCACGCCCGTCGTGCCAGTCGTCGTGCGGTTCGCGGCTGCCGGGCAACACGCGCCGCACCGGAGCGGGCGGCAACGACGCGGCGGCCACGTCCGCGCCGATCGCGCGGTAGAGCTCCTGCTCGCGTTCGGCCATGCCCGCGCGGATCTCGTCCGCGAAGTACTTGATCGCCTCGCCGATGCCGGTGACATTGTCGGCGACGCCCTCGGGCGTGTACTTGTACGCCTTGTCCTTGACCTTGCGCGCGGCCCAGACGCCGGCACCGGCGCCGACCGCGATCCAGAACAGCCTCGCCATCGGTCAGCCCCTCCCGCGCATGCTGCGCTGCCGTGCGACCTTCTGCGCCTTGGCCGCGATCCGCACCCGGCGGCCGAGTTCGGCTCGCTGCTGCGCGGAGAGCGCGCGGCGGACGCCGTAGCTGAACGCGGCGGTCTTCACGAGCGGGCCGCCCAGGGTGGCGGCGACCGTGGAGGAGAGCGCGGTGGCGTTCGTGGTCATGGTCTGCACGTTGCCCGCGATCTGGTCGACCCGGCCCATCTGGGCATTCGTCGCCCGGACCGTCTCGGTCACCTCGTCGAGCAGCGGAACGGCTCGGTCCGCCACCCCTGCGACCAGGGTCGTGGCCTCCTTGAGCACCTTCGCCAGCTTGACCAGAGCCACCGCGAGAAAGGCGACCAGGATCGCCCAGAAAACCGCGATGATCATCAGCGCGACTTCGCCACCCGACACCGTCATGCGCTCCTTGATGAGTGGGATCAGTCGAGGCGGCAGACATGCGTGGCCGCCTCGGAAAACCCGACCCTACCGCGACCGCGCGGGTCTCCTCGTCCGAGGAAACCCGCGCGGTCGGTGTGGCGCGTGTGTCGACTTGATGCGGCTCGCGTTTCGCGCGGAGCGCGCTCGCGGATCAGCGCGAGTAGTACTCGACGACCAACTGCTCGTCGCAGATCACCGGGACCTCACGGCGCTGCGGGAGCCGGTCCAGCCGGGCCATCAGCTTGTCCAGCCGGGCCTCGATGTAACGCGGGGTCTCGGCGGCGGCGAACCCGCCGGCCTGGACCACCTGGAACAGCGGCTTGGTCCGGCTGCGCTCGCGCACCCCGACGATGTCCTCGGGCTTGAGCCGGTAGGACGGCTTGTCCACCTTGCCGCCGTTGACCTCGATGTGGCCGTGGGTGACCATCTGGCGCGCCTGGTAGACGGTGCGCGCGAAGCCCGCGCGCAGCACGAACGCGTCGAGCCGGCGCTCCAGGTCGACCACCAGTTCGTCGCCGGTCTTGCCCGCGTGCTTGTTGGCCCGGTCGAACGCGGCCCGCATCTGGACCTCGGAGATGTCGTACTGGAAGCGCAGGCGCTGCTTCTCCATCAGCCGGGTCTTGTAGTCCGAGGACTGCTTGCGACCGCGACCGTGCTCGCCCGGCGGGTAGGGCCGGTTCTCCAGGTACTTCGCGGCCTTGGGCGTGAGCGCCACACCGAGCGCACGGCTGCGCCGGATCTTCGGTCGGGTCTGATTCACAGTCGGGTCCTCCGTGCGGGGGTGTTTCGGTGTGGGTCGTCCTGGTGGGCCGCCTGGGTGTGGGTCGCCGCCGCGGTCGGCCCGGTCGCGTCGGCGGTCCCTCGGGGGGCGCCTTCGCTCGGGCCGCCGTGACGCGGGTCGCCTTGCCAAGATCGGTGCACTTAGGTAAGCCTAACCTTAACGACGATGCGTTCGGTAGCCCACACAGGGGTCGCAAACGAGCGCCGCACCTGGAGGACGCCATGTCTGTTCCCACCGAGGCCAACGCCGGGCGTACCGATCTCTCTTCCCGACGACCGCTGACCGCCGAGCGGGCCCGCACGCTGGCCGCGTTCGCCGGGTCGGCCACCCTGGAGCTGCCCGGCGACCGGGAGGAACCGGTGGTCCCGGCCGCCCGAGTCGTCGAGCCGGACGGGTCGCTGCTGCTGCTCGTCCCGGGCGAGACCGCCGCGGTCGTGCTGACCTCGCGCGAGGACGTGGCCGCCGTGCTGCACCTGGTGGACGTCGCGCCGGTCGCCGTGCCGCACCGGGTCCGCGCGCACTGCTGGATCGCGGGCTGGCTGAGCATCCCCACCGGCGCCGACGCCGACCGGGCCGCCACCCTGCTCGCCGAGTCGGCCCAGGACCCCACCGCGTCCCCGCGGGCGGGCACCATCGTGCGTCTGGAGGTCGGCGAAGTGCTGGTCGACGACCTGTGGGGCACCGGGCACGTCGAGCCGGAGGAGTACGCGGACGCCGAGCCCGACCCGCTGGCGGTCCACGAGGCCGAACTGCTCCAGCACCTCGCCGCCGCCCACGGCAACGACCTGTGCCGGCTGGCGAGCCTGGCGGGCGCGCCGGCCTGCGACGAGCGGGTCGCGCCGGTGTCGCTGGACCGGCACGGCATCCGGCTGCGCACCGGCGGGCCCGAGCGTACGTGCGATGTGCGGTTCGAGTTCGAGACGCCGGTCTCGGGTCCGATGCAACTGGGTGAGGCGCTGCGCCGGTTGCTGCAGGGGGTGCACGGGCAGGCGTGATTTCGGGCCGCTGCCGTGCCGGTCGGGACGGGGCGGCGTTTCCGGGTCGCATGATGCGCCCGGGCGCGGGCAGTCTCCCGGTCCGGGATCGGTCGTACGGGGTCGGGCACGGTGGTGCGCGATCCGGCGCGCCCGGGCGCGGCGGCGTCGTGCCGCGCACCCGGCCGCGTCGTGGTGCGCCGTATCGGGTGCCGGGGACCGGCTAACGTTTCCGGTCGCGGCACCGGGTGGCGATCCACCCGGGCGGCTCGCCCCGGCGGACCGGGCGCGAGACCGCCGACGCGGGACGACCGCGACGCGAACGGCGGAAGGGACCACACGGGGTGTCGGAGCAACATTCGCGGCACAGGCCGGAGGAACCTGCGGACGGGGACGGCCGCGACCATCCGAGCCCCCGCGCCCCCTGGGAGCCGGAACCCCGGCCGACGCCTCGCTCCGGGGCCAGCCCGTGGCAGGACCGGCTGCGCACCCAGTTGCGGTTCAGCGGGCACACCGCGAGCATCCCGATCGTGCCCGCGCCGGAGAAGCCGGAGGCCGGCCCCTCGGTGCCGCGCGTGCTCGACCTGGCGCTGCGTACCGGCGAATTGTTGCTGGCCAGCGGCGAGGGCGGGGAGGACGTCGAGGCGGCGATGCTGGGCATCACCGACGCGTACGGCCTGGAACGCTGCCAACCCAATGTGACCTTCGTCGCGATCACCCTGTCCTACCAGCCGTCCCTGGTCGAACCGCCGGTCACCGGCGAACGGGTGGTCCGGCGGCGCGCGGTGGACTACACCCGGCTCGACGAGGCGCACCAGTTGGTCTCGGACATCACCGGCGCCGAATTGACCCTGGAGGAGGCGTACCACCGGCTCGCCGACATCCGCCGCAACCGACACCCCTATCCGCGCAACCTGTTGCTGCTGTCCGCCGGGCTGATCGCGGCCTTCGCCAGCGTCATGGTCGGCGGCGGGGTGATCGTGGCCATCGCGGCCTGCGTCGCGGCGCTGATCGGCGAGCGACTGGCGCAGTTGCTCTCCGACCGCGGCGTCCCGGAGTTCTACCAGTTCGTGCTCGCCTCGATGCCGGCCGCCGCGATCACGGTGACGATGATCAAGGTCGGCGTCGGGATCAATCCGTATGCCGTGGTCACCGGCGGCCTGTTCGCGCTGTTGCCCGGGCGGGCCCTGGTCGCCGCCGTCCAGGACGGGTTGACCGGCTTCTACATCACCGCCGCGGCCCGGTTGCTGGAGGTCTTCTACCTGATCGTCGGCATCATCGTCGGCATCTCGATCGTGATCTACATCGGCGACCAGGTGGGCGTGAAGTTCAACGTCGAAGGCACGTTCAACCTCAACGCCAACCCCCGCCTGGTGCAACTCCTGGCGGCGGGCGGGGTGTCGATGACCTTCGCGGTGCTGGTCCAGGTACGGCGGGTGTTGTTGCCGCTCGCCGCGGCGGGCGGCGCGATCGGCTGGGCGGTGTTCCAGGTGCTGCGCGAGGCGGGCGCCGCGCCGGTGCTCGCGACCGCCGTCGCCACGGGACTGCTCGGGCTGCTCGGGCAGTTGCTCGCGCGCTGGCACGGGACGTCGGCGCTGCCGTACGTGATCCCGGCGATCGGCCCGATGTTGCCGGGCAGCGCGATGTATCAGGGCATGCTCGGCCTGGCCCTCGGCCATACCGACACGGGCTGGCGCAGCCTGGTCAACGCGGCGTCGCTGGCCCTGGCGCTGGCGGCGGGCGTCAACGTCGGCTCCGAGGCCGCCCGCTTCGTGCTCCCGTCCCCGCCCCCGCGCACCGGCCGCGAGATGCGCCCGGCCTCCAAGCGCACCCGCGGCTTCTGACCGCCGGACCCGGCCCCGCGCCTGCCGGACGTGGGGGTTCGTGGGTGGGGGCGGGAACGACGTGGGCGGCGGGGGCGTTCGGGGATTGGGGCCGGCGGGCGGGGATTGCCGCCTCGGCTCGACGACGGGGTCCGGACGGCCGGACCGGGCAGGAAGTATGGAGGCTCCGCATGCCGGACGCGCACGCATCCACCGGGCCGCTCGCGGCGCTGCGTACCTGGTCGCCGCCGAGCGGGACGGACGTTCGCGCGGTCGTCCTGGTCCTGCCCGGCGGTCGCGCGCGCAGCCGGCAACCGGCGTCGACCCGCAATCTGGCCTACCGCCGGATGGTGCCGATCGCCCGGGGCATCCATCGGGCCACCCGCGCGGAGGGTGCCGCCACCTGGCTGCTGCGCTACCGGGTGCGCGGGTGGAACGAGCCCGATCACGATCCGGTCCAGGACGCGTGGTGGGCGCTCGACGGCATCCGGAGCCGGTATCCGCAGGCCGAGGTCACCCTGGTCGGCCACTCGATGGGCGGCCGTACCGCGTTGCGGGTGGCCGAGCACGAGAGTGTGCGCACGGTCTGCGCCCTCGCGCCGTGGATCGAGGACGACGAGCCGTACGAGCACCTCGCCGGCCGGGAGGTGGTGATCGTGCACGGTACGGCCGACCACACCACCAGCCCGAAGGCCTCGCACCGCTACGCGCTGGCCGCCCGGGAGGTCTCCGAGCGGGTCTGCCGCTTCGAACTCGCGGACGGCCACGCGATGGTGCGTCGGGCTCCGGCCTGGACCGACCTGATCCGCCGCACCGTGGTGGGCGCCGTCACCGGCACCGCGGACCCGGAGATCGCCCGGGCGATGACGATGCCGGCTCCGGACGGGCTGCGCGCGATGGTGGGTTGACCCGCGGCGGGCGGCGGGTGGGCCGCTCGTGCTCGCTCGGCGCGCAGGGTGGGCCGGTCCGGCTCACTCGGCACCGATCGCGCCGAGCACGGCGGCACGGGCCGCGGTACGCGCGGGCCAGACCGCCGCGACGACGCCCACGGCCACTCCGAGGGCGAGGAATACGCCGACCGAGTCCCAGGGGACGACCAGCACCAGACCGGGCACCTTGCCACGCAGCGGGCCCAGGATGCCCCAGGCGAGGAACGTGCCCACGGTCACCCCGAGGATCGCGCCGAAGAGGGAGATCACCAGCGATTCGAGTCGCACCATGGTGCGGACCCGCGAGCGGTCGAAGCCGATCGCGCGCAACATCCCGATCTCACGCCTGCGTTCGAAGACCGACATGGCCAGCGTGTTGATCACCCCGAGCACCGCGATCAGCACGGCCATGGCCAACAACCCGTACATGATCCGGAGCAACAGGTCGACGCTGCGGCTGATGGACTGCCGGATGTCGGTGCGGTCCTCGACCATGATCAACGGGTTGTCGCCGATCGCCCGCTCGATCGTGCGGGTGGTCCGCGCGTCGTCGCCGGCGGCGGTCCGCACCAGGATCGACCGGATGTCGCGGTGGGTGGAATGTGCCCGCATCAGCGCGGCCGGCACGGTGACCTTGGTCAACTGTTCGAGATCGCCCTGGAATCCGCCGATGGTGACGCGGCCCCGGGTGCCGTCGGGATAGTCGATCGGGACCACCGAGCCGATTCGCCAACCGCGCTGCTTCGCGGTGTCCGCCGTGACCAGGATCTCGCCTCGGCGCAGCGCCGCCGCGGCGTCCGGCGTGCCGCCGAGGGCGAGCAATCGTTCGATCGCCGCGGGATCCACCGCGATCACCGCGGCGTTGCGACCGTCCAGCGTCACCGTGTCCCGGATCAGCGGGGACGTCGCGGTGACCCCCGGCACACGGACGACGGCGTCGAGCACGCTCGGGTCGACGGGCGCGCCGTTGACGGTTTTGATCCGGTAGTCGGCCGCGACCTCGGCGATGGCGCGTTCCTCGACGGCCTGCCGGATCGACGCGCCGAGCATGGTCAGACCGGCGATCAGGGAGAGGCCGATGGTCAGCGCCGACGCGGTGGCGGCGGTGCGGCGGGGGTTGCGCACGGCGTTGCGGCGGGCCAGTCGACCGGCCGTGCCGAACGGCCGGTCCAGGAACGGCGCGCCCGCCCCGATCACCGGCCGGGACAACAGCGGGGTGAGCAGGAGGATGCCGACCAGGACCAGGAAGACCCCGACGGCCACCGGCACGCGGCCGCTGTCGGCGGCGGTGGAGCGGCCGTACGCGGTGAGCGCCGCGCCGACGGCGGTCATCAGTGCGCCGGTGGCGCTGCGCCCACGCAGGCCGCCGGGGCCGGCGGGTTGTTCGACGGTGTTCAGTGCGGCGACCGGCGGGATTCGGGACGCGCGCCTGGCGGGCAGCCAGGCGGCGAGCAGGGTGGCGCCGGAGCCCACGAGCAGCGCCACCACGATCGTGCGGCCCTCGACGATCATCGGGCCGGCGGGCAGCGGCGCGCCGAACCGCTCCAGCAGCGACCGGAGCACCCCCGCGAGCGCGATTCCGGCGCCCAGGCCGAGCAGCGACGCCGCCGCGGCGACCGCCGCCGCCTCGGCGAGCACGATTCGGGTGACCTGTCCGCGTCGGGCGCCGACCGCGCGCAACAGGGCGAGTTCGCGGGTGCGTTGGGCGACCAGCATGGTGAAGGTGTTGGCGATGATGAAGGTGGCGACGAACAGCGCGATGCCGGCGAAGGCGAGCAGTGCGACGGTCATCTGCCGCGTACCGGCCTCGATTTGGTCGATCTGCTCGCGGGCGAGCGCCCGTCCGGAATCCACCCGCAGATTGTCGACGCGGGGCACCACCCGCGCGGCCGCGTCGCGCAGCGCGGTCTCGCTCGTACCGGGGGCCGCGGTCAGGTCGATCTCGCCGTATCGGCCGGGCGCGACCAGCAGTCGCTGAGCGGTCGCGGTGTCGAACAGAACCAGCGAGCCGCCCGCCGACACCCTCGGGTCGTCGGTCCCGAACACGCCGGTCAGCCGGGTCTCCACCACCGGACCGCGCAGCGCGATCCGCACGGTGTCGCCGACCCGGAAGCCGGCCCCGGCCGCGGTCCGCGCGTCCAACGCGATCTCGCGCTCGTTCGTGGGCCCGTGCCCGGCACGCATCGGGAAGCGCGGGTCGACTCCACCGGCGGTCGGCACGAAGTTGGTCCCGATGGTGCTCCACCCGGATCCGAGCAGGTCGCCGTCGCGGTCCACCACGCCGGTGAAGCCCTCCAGCACGCCCCGCGCCCGCGCGACCCCCGGCAGCGCGCGCAGTCGGGCGAGGGTGTCCTCGGTGAGCGTGGGGTCCGGGCGGCCGTGCTCGCGGGGACCGGTGCGGTCGACGTTGTCGTCGATCACCGCGACGGAAACGTCGGCGAAGCTCTTGGAGGCGCTGTTCTTGAAGGCCCGGCTCAACGTGTCCGTCAGGACCAGGGTGCCGACCACGAATGCGACCCCGAGCAGCACGGCGACGGCGGTCATCGCCAATCTGGCCTTGTACGCGACGACATTGCGCAGAGCAAAACGAAACATGGGCAGCCCCCGAGAGACCGAACCGAGCGATGGGATGCCGCCATCCTCGGCCGCCCCCACCCCCCGGCGCGTCCCCCACCGGTACGGCGTCCCCATCCATCCCACGGCCTCCCCATCCCCCGCCGGCCCCACCGAACGGCCCCTGCCTCCCCCGCAAGACGGACCCCCGCCCCCACCCACCACTCCCAGCGAACAACAACCCACCACCCAAGCCCGTCGCCCGGCGCGGGCAGCGGACGGCAGACGGCGAGCGAACGGACCGACCGCGCGGGGCCGCAGGCCGGGGCGGCGGAACGGCGGCGCGGCGCGGCCGGGCGGTGGCCCGGTGGGGCAGGCTTCTGGACAGGGACGACCGGCGGCAGCCAAAGCGCGGGACGATCGACGGGCGGCAGGGCGGCAGCGAAGGCGTCCGGGCAGGAGCCGACCCGGCGGCAGCCGACGCGCGGGACGATCGGTGACCGGCGCGGATGCGCCGAGGGCTGCCGGGCACCGGTCGGCGACGGGAGCCGATCGACAGACGGCGCGGCCGGGGCAAGGGCTTCCGGACGGGGGTTGGCCCGGGCGGAAGCAGCCGACGCGCGGGACGATCGGTGACCGGCGCGGATGCGCCGAGGGCTGCCGGACACCGGTCGGCGACGGGAGCCGATCGACAGACGGCGCGGCGGCGGCAAGGGGTTCCGGGTGGGGGTTGGCCCGGGCGGTAGCAGCCGAGGTCCAGGACGATCGGCGGGCGGCGCGGCCGCGCCGAGAGTTGCCGGACACGGGTCGGCCGGCGGTGACCGAGGCGGGGACGATCGATGGGCGCAGGGCGGCAGGGGCAGGGCTGCAGCGGAGGCTTCCGGGCAGGGGCCGGCCCGGTGGCAGTCGGGGCGCGGGACGATCGGCTACCGGTGCGGATGCGCCGAGGGTTGCCGGATGTGGGTTGGCCGGCGGCGGCCGAGGGCGGGCCGCACGGCCACACTCGGGTCTGCCGGGCCGGGCCTACTCGTCCGGGGTGGCGTTGGTGAGGCGGGATCTGGTCCAGGTGGCGATGTCGGCGTAGCGGGCTTCGGTGCCGTGGCGGGTGGGTTCGTAGTAGGTGCGGCCGTGGATGGCGTCGGGGGCGTATTGCTGGGCCGCGACGCCGCCGGGGACGTCGTGGGGGTAGACGTAGCCCTGGGCGTGGCCGAGTTTGGCGGCGCCCTTGTAGTGGCCGTCGCGCAGGTGTGGCGGCACCGGACCGGCCAGGCCCTTGCGGACGTCGCCGAGCGCGGCGTCGATGGCCAGATAGGCCGCGTTCGACTTCGGTGCCAGGGCCAGGTGGATGGTCGCCTGGGAGAGCGTGATCCGCGCCTCGGGGAAACCGATCAGCGCGACCGCCTGCGCGGCGGCCACCGCGATCTGCAACGCGGTCGGATCGGCCATCCCGATGTCCTCGCTCGCCGAGATCATCAGCCGCCGGGCGATGAAGCGCGGGTCCTCCCCCGCGTCGACCATCCGCGCGAGGTAGTGCAGCGCCGCGTCCACGTCCGAGCCCCGGATCGACTTGATCAACGCGCTCGCCACGTCGTAGTGCTGGTCCCCGTCCCGGTCGTAGCGCACCGCCGCCCGGTCCACCGCGCTCTCCAGCGTGGTCAGCGTGATCGTGTCCTCGCCCTTGTCGGCCGCCGAGCCCGCGCCCGCCTCCAGCGCGGTCAGGATCCGTCGCGCGTCACCGCCCGCGATGCGCAGCAGGTGCTCCTCGGCGTCCGGGTCGAGGGTGAGCGTGCCCTTGAGTCCGCGTTCGTCGGCGAGTGCGCGGTGGACCACCTCGCGCAGGTCGTCGTCGGTCAACGACTCCAGGGTCAGCAGCAACGAGCGGGAGAGCAGCGGGCTGATGATCGAGAAGTACGGATTCTCCGTGGTCGCCGCGATCAGCGTCACCCATCGGTTCTCCACCGCGGGCAGCAGCGAGTCCTGCTGGGCCTTGGAGAAGCGGTGGATCTCGTCCAGGAACAGCACCGTGTCGCGGCCCTGCGCCCCCGCCTGCCGACGCGCCTCCTCGATCACCGCGCGCACTTCCTTGACGCCCGCCGTGATCGCGGACAACTCAACGAAACGTTGCTTCGTGACATGGCTGACCACGTAGGCGAGCGTGGTCTTGCCGGTGCCGGGCGGCCCCCACAGGATCACCGAGGACGGCGCGGTGACCCGACTGTCCGAGGACACCAACCGGCGCAGCGGCGATCCCTCACCCAGCAGATGCCGCTGGCCGACCACCTCGTCCAGGTCGCGCGGGCGCATCCGCACGGCGAGCGGCGCGAGCGAGGGGTCCTTGGCCTGCCGGGCCTCGGCGGCGGCGGTGAAAAGATCGGAATCCACCCTCCGACCCTAACCCCCACCCCCGACGCGCCCGGGCACGAGGCGCCGCCCGACGGCCCACCCCGCCGGTCCCCGCACCGCTGCCGCACCGGCCCCACCGGACACCGCACCCATGCCCGAACACCGGCCGCCCGGCCACCGAAAGCACCCCTCGCCCGGCCATCGCCCCCGCCCGCAACCGCCCCGCGGCCCACCCCACCGCCGCGCCACAACCTCAGCGAAGCACCCCCGCCGCCCGCGCGGTCTGGAGCCACTCGGGGAATTCGTTCATCAGGCTGTCGAACAGTTCGCCGTCGGGCATCCGCCTCGGGTCCGAACCGGCCTCGAAGAAGCCCGCGTTGTCGACCACGCGGTACTTGGGCGCGGGCAGGTCGTCCAGTCGGTGCAGGAACCGGAACTCGTCCCGGCCGAAGCCGATGAACTGCCAGAAGATCGGCAACTCGGCCGCCTTGCAGATGGCCTTCTCCGCGGCCTTGGCGTTGTTCGGCGCCCCGTCCGTCTGGAAGATCACGAAGGCCGGGTCGGTCGCGCCACACGAGCGGTAGTGCGCGATCACCGCTTCCATCGCGGACACGTAGTCCGTGGTGCCCATGTGCCCGAGCTTCTTGTGCAGCGCGGCGATCCGGCCACCGTAGTTGTCCAGCGAGATCTCCTCGGCCCGATACGCCTTCGTGTCGAAGAAGATCACCGGCACCGTGCCGTCGTCGTCGAAGTGCGCGGCCGCGGCCAACACCCGGTCGGCGAGCGCCTGTACGCTGCCGTTCTTGTAGAACGGCGCCATGCTGCCGGAGCGGTCGAGCACCAGGTAGACCGCGGCGCGCACACCCGCCAGCCGGTTCTTCTCCAGGCTGACCCCGGCCGCCTTGTACAGGCTGACCAACCCGGGTGCGGAGCGTTCGATCTTGTCGAGGGAGACCGCCGAGCCGGTGCCGCTGCGCACGGTGGCAGGGGGTGCGGTGGCGGGGGGCTCGGCAGCCGCCGACGAGTCCGGCTTCGACTTCTTGCGACCGAACAGCGAGAAGGGCATGGCAAGGGCTCCCAGCAGTCGAGCGAGTCGGGTGGCCGCCCCCTCACGGGGGCTTCACCGGCCTACGGTCCCAGATCGGCCACCCCCACGAACAGGGGCAGATCCCTCACGAATCGGCCATGTCGCACCCCACCCGCAGCCCCCGCACCCGGGCCGCGGTCAGCCCGCGCGGCACCACCACCACGTCGCCGACATCCCCGGCCCACATCACCTGCGGGCCGAACGCCTCGGCCAGCGCCGCCACCGCCCGCTCCGCCGCGCCCACCCCCGGGGCCCGGAAGGTCAGCCCGGACACCGGCTCGTCCGCGCCGATCCGCTTACGCTCCCCCGCGACCGCGATCGCGAACCCGCCCAGGTGGTCGCCGTCGGCCGCCCCCGGCCGCGCCGGCAACGGATCCGGCACCTCCGCGTCATCCGCCCACAGGGTGAACCAACAACGCGCGGACAGTCCTTCGCCACGCAACACCGCCAGCACGTCGCCGACTCCCGGATAGCCGGCGGCCCGCGCCTCCTCCAGCAGATCGGCCGGCACCGGCGTGCCGAACGACTCGACGAACTCCAGGCCACCCTCGCCATCGGTGAACCAGCGCAGTGGATTGACATGCACGGTGTGGCTCATGCGACCTCCCCTTTCGAGCCTTTCGAGCCTTTCGAGCCTTTCGAGAGCGTCGAATCCTTCACGCTCTTCGCACTCATCGCGCTCATCGAGTCCTGCAAACCCTCCGAGGCCCGATCTCGACCCACCCCAGCATCTCGCTCGGCTCCGACATGCGGACCGACCGCAACCCCCGCGTCCCCCTTACGCGTTCCACCCGCCCCCGCACCGTCGACGACCGGTGCGGCCGCCCCGCGCCGCCGCACCGTGAAGAACCACTCCTGCCACTCGCGCGTGCCCTCGACCGCCTGCACCCGCGCCAGCGCGTACAACCGGGTCGGTGGCGACCCGCGATAGCGCTGATTGGCCATCGTCCCGTCCGGCGCGGCCAGGAATCTCGCGATGGCGCCCTGGGTCCAGCCGCGACCCAGCACGACGGACCGCGTCACGTATTCCGCCGGCAGCCGCCGCTTCGTCAGTTCCACCGCCATGTCGGCCTCCCCGAGGTCGTGCGAACCGGCCCTGCACCGGCTCGACTTCCAAGGTAGGCAGACTCGGACGGCGCTGCTCGCACGCTGTGCAGAAGCGTTTCGGCTACTCCCCCGAGTCGACAAAGGCGCACAACGCCGAAGGGCGGCCGAGCCATCCGGCCCGACCGCCCCGCTCCCCGCACATCCGGCGGGATCACCCACTACGCCTTGTCGGCACCCTCACCCTTGGCGCCCTCGCCCGATCCTGCGGCCGGACCCGAGGCCGCGGCCGAGCCCGAACCGGAGCCCGACCCGGCCCCCGACTTGGGCTTCGCGTCGATCCCCGCCTCACGCCGCTGCTGCACCGTGATCGGCGACGGCGCCCCGGTCAACGGGTCGCCACCGGAAGCGGTCTTCGGGAAGGCGATGACATCCCTGATCGACTCGGCCCCGCCCAGCAGCGCCACCAACCGGTCCAACCCCAGCGCGATCCCGCCGTGCGGCGGTGGCCCGTACGCGAACGCGTCCAGCAGGAAGCCGAACTGCGACTGGGCCTCCTCCTCCGACATCCCGATCGCCGCGAACGCGCGCTCCTGCACGTCCCGACGGTGGATACGGATCGAACCGCCGCCGATCTCGGTCCCGTTGAGCACGATGTCGTACGCGTTCGACAACGCCTCGCCCGGGTTCTTGTCGAACCCGTCGACCCACTCCGCCGTCGGCGCGGTGAAGGGGTGGTGGATCGCGTGCCAGCCCTGGTGGTTGCCGGCCGCGTCCTCGATCGGCTCGAACATCGGGAAGTCGACGACCCAGAGGAAGTTCCACTTCGACTCGTCGATCAGCGAACCGCGGCGGGCGATCTCCAGCCGGGCCGCGCCGAGCAGTTCGAGCGAGGCCGTGCGCCGACCCGCCGCGAAGAAGATGCAGTCGCCCTTGGCCGCGCCGGTCGCCTCGACCAGTCCGGCCAGGTGCTCCGCGGACAGGTTCTTGGCCACCGGGCCGCGCAGTTCGCCGGTCTCCGCGTCGACCAGCACGTACGCCAAGCCGCGGGCGCCGCGCGCCTTGGCCCAGTCCTGCCAGCCGTCCAGCTCCTTGCGGGTCTGCGCGGCACCGCCGGGCATCACCACCGCGCCGGTGAACTCGGCCTGGAACACCCGGAACGAGGTGCCCTCGAAGTAGGCCGTCAGGTCCACCAGTTCGCAGTCGAACCGGGTGTCCGGCTTGTCCGAGCCGTAGCGCGCCATCGCCTCCGCGTAGGGCAGTCGGGGCAGCGGCAGCGCGATCTCCACGCCGTGCACCTCGCGCCACACCCGGGCGAGCAGCTTCTCGGTCAGCGCGAGGATGTCCTCGGCGTCACAGAAGGACATCTCGACGTCCAACTGGGTGAACTCGGGCTGCCGGTCGGCCCGGAAGTCCTCGTCCCGGAAGCAGCGCGCGATCTGGTAGTAGCGCTCCATGCCGGCCACCATGAGCAGCTGCTTGAACAGCTGCGGCGACTGCGGCAGGGCGTACCAGGAGCCGGGCTGGAGCCGCACCGGCACCAGGAAGTCGCGGGCGCCCTCGGGGGTGGACCGGGTCAGGTACGGCGTCTCGATGTCGAGGAAGTCGTGGTCCTCCATCACCTCGCGGATCACCCGGGTCACCTTGGACCGCAGCCGCAGGTTGCGCGCCATCGGCGCGCGGCGCAGGTCGAGGTAGCGGTGCTTGAGCCGCACCTCCTCGTTGACCGTGCCCGGCGTGTACTCCTCGATCGGGAACGGCAGCGGGGCCGCCTCCGAGAGGATCTCGAAGTCGTCCACGACGACCTCGACCGCACCGGTGGGGATCTCGGTGTTCTCGTTGCCGTCCGGGCGCACCCGCACGTCGCCGGTGATCTTCACGCAGAACTCGGAGCGCAGGTTGTGCACGGTCTCCAGGTCGCGGAAGACCACCTGTACGGTGCCCGACGCGTCCCGCAGGTCCACGAACGCCACGCCGCCGTGGTCGCGCCGCCGGGCCACCCAGCCGGCGAGCGTCACGGTGTGGCCGGCGTGCTCGGCGCGGAGCGTACCGGCGTCATGGGTGCGGATCACTGAAGCTTCTCCTTCAAGACGGTGACGACCTGGTCGAGCGGGACCGGGGTCTGGTCCCCGTTCGACAGGTCCTTGATCTGGGCGACGCCCTCGGTGAGGTCGCGATCGCCGACGACGATGGCGTAGCGGGCGCCGGATTGCGACGCGGCCTTCATGGCGCCCTTGAGCTTCTTCCCGCCGAACGCCATGTCGGCGGGGATGTCCTCGATCCGGAGCTGGGTGATCATGCCGAAGACCGCCCGCCGGGCCGCGTCGCCGATCGCGACGCCGTAGACGTCGCAGTCCGCCGGGGTCTCCACGGCCTGGCCCTCGGCTTCCATCGCGAGCATCGTGCGGCCGATGCCCAGCGCCCAGCCCACCGACGGCAGGTCGGGGCCGCCGAGATCCTCGGAGAGCCCGTCGTAGCGCCCGCCGCCGCCGATCGCCGACTGCGCGCCGAGGCCGTCGTGCACGAACTCGAACGTGGTGCGGTTGTAGTAGTCCAGGCCCCGGACCAGCCTGGGAGTGTCCTCGTAGGAGATCTCCAGCTCGTCGAGCATGCCGCGCACGAACGTGTGGTGTGCGGCGCACGCCTCGCACAGGTGGTCGGTGATCAGCGGCGCGTCCGCGATCAGCGCCTGCACCTCGGGACGCTTGTCGTCGAGCACGCGCAGCGGGTTGATCTCGATCCGGGCGTGCGTCTCCGCGTCCAGGTCGAGCGCGCGCAGGAATTCCTGGAGCTTGGCCCGGTAGACCGGCCGGCACTCGCGGCAGCCCAGCGAGTTGAGCAGCAGCCGGAAGTCGCGCAGACCGAGCTTCATGAAGCCCTCGGCGGCGAGCGCGATCATCTCGACGTCGACCAGCGGGTCGTCGCTGCCGATCGCCTCGGCACCGACCTGGGTGAACTGGCGGGTGCGACCGGCCTGCGGGCGCTCGTAGCGGTAGTACGAGCCGAAGTACCACAGCTTGACCGGCAGTCGGCCGGCGTACAGGTTGTGCTGGAGCACCGAGCGCATCACGGCCGCGGTGCCCTCGGGGCGCAGCGTGAGCGAACGGCCGCCGCGGTCCTCGAAGGTGTACATCTCCTTGGTCACGATGTCGGTGGACTCGCCGACGCCGCGCAGGAAGAGGCCGGTCTCCTCGAAGGTGGGGGTCTCGATGTACTGGAAACCCGCGTCGCGCAGCTCCAGGCCGAACTGGATCCGGATCCGGTTGAACGTCTCCGAGTACGGCGGGAGCATGTCGAAGGTGCCCTTGGGGGCGTTGAAGGTACTCACGGTATGAAAATCCGTCACATTCCTCGGTGCGGTCCCGCGGGCGGCGTCAGCTCTTGCAGATAAGGGTTGCTCGCGCGCTCGCGGCCGATCGTCGTCTGGGGGCCGTGGCCGGACAGGACGACGGTCTCGTCCGGCAGGGGCAGACACACCCGGGACAACGAGCGCAACATCTGCGCGTGATCGCCGCCGGGCAGGTCGGTGCGTCCGATGGAGCCGGCGAACAGCAGGTCACCCGAATACAGGATGGGCGGGATGTCCGCGCTTCCCTGGGTGCCGAAGGCCACCGACCCCTGTGTATGGCCGGGCGCATGATGGACCGTCAGTTCGAGGCCGGCGAGGTCGAGCACGGCGCCGTCGGTGAGCAGCCGCACGTCCTCGGGTTCGGTGAAGGTCATCCCGCCGAAGAGTTGTTGCCCCACACCCAGCGACAGGCCCTTGGCCGGGTCGGAGAGCATGTCGCGGTCGTCGGGGTGGATCCACGCGGGCACCTTGTGCTCGGCGCAGACCGGCACCACGGAGAACATGTGGTCGATGTGTCCGTGGGTCAGCACGACGGCCACCGGGCGCAGCCGGTGTTCGCGGATGATGTCCTGTACGCCGTCGAACGCGTCCTGCCCGGGGTCGACGATGACGCATTCCTCACCGGCGGCAGGGGCGACCACATAACAGTTGGTCTGGAAGGACCCTGCGGGGAACCCGGCGACGATCACGTTCGTCCTCTCGGTCTCGGGGTCTTCCGGCGGCGGGGCAAGCACGGAAGTATGCGGCGGACGTGGGAATCAGGTACGAGACTACCGGCGCGCGGGGGCGGATCGCGAACCGGTTCAGGGGGTGCGTGCCTAGACTGTGCGCGAGCTGCGGCCGGTTCCGGGCCTGTGGGATCACCGCAGGTCGGGACCGGTGCACGGATCCCGTCACGGCACCGGGAGCCCTCCCCCGGCCCTCGTCCGGCCGTCGGGCGTCCAGGTCGAGTCCATCCACATCGAGTCCGTTCGAATCCAGGAGAGCACGCGGTGGTCACCAAACAGCAGCGCCAGCGGCAGCTCGCGCGCGAGAAGTTCGAGCGCCAGCAGGAGCGACGCGGGTCCGCGCAGGCACGTCGGCGCCGGCGCAACCAGGTCATCGCCGCGGTGGCGGCGGTGGTCGTGGTGGCCGGTGCCGGTGCGTGGCTCGCGGTGGCCGCGAGTGACGACGACGACAAGAAGACGACGAACGCGGGCGCGTCGCAGCAGCCGACCGCGCCGCCCTCGGCGCCGCAGTCGCCGGCCCCGGACGGCAAGCCCAAGACGTGTGCGGCGCCGGCTCCGGGTGATCCGACGAAGGAGCAGTTCGGCGCCGAGCCCGCGATGTCGATCGACACCAAGGCGGCGTACACGATGACCCTCAAGACCACGTGTGGCGAGGTGAAGGTGGCGCTGGACGCGGCGAAGGCGCCGCACACGGTGAACTCGTTCGCGTTCTTGGCGGACAAGAAGTTCTTCGACCACACCAAGTGCCACCGGTTGACCACGGGCGGTCTCGCCGTGCTCCAGTGCGGCGACCCGACCGGAACGGGCACCGGCGGTCCCGGCTACAAGTTCGTCGACGAGAATCTGGGTACGGCGGGCGCGGACGGTTCGGCGTCCTACCCGGCCGGCACCGTCGCGATGGCGAACTCGGGACCGGGCACCAACGGAAGCCAGTTCTTCCTGGTGACCGCGGACAGCAAGCTGCCGCCGAACTACACCCCGTTCGGCAAGGTCACCGGCGGGATGGACGTGCTGACGAAGATCGCCGCCGCGGGCACCGCGGACGGTGGCAGCGACGGTGCGCCGCGCGAGAACGTGGTCCTCGACAGCGTGACCGTGGCCAAGTAGCAACCGACCGCACGCATGTTCCACGGCGACTCCCGGGGCACGGCCCGGCCCGTGCCCCGGGGTCCTGTGTAAAGTGCGCCGCATTCAGCATCGAAGGAGGCCGCTGTGAGCAGCGACCCGTGGGGCCGCGTGGACGAGCAGGGAAACGTCTTTGTCAAGACGGCGGACGGTGAGCGCTCCGTCGGTTCGTGGCAGGCGGGTTCCCCGGACGAGGCCCTGGCCTACTTCCGGCGCAAGTACGAGGGGCTCGCCGTCGAGGTGGAGTTGCTCGCGCGGCGGGTACGGACCACCGACCTGGCTCCCAAGGACGCCCATCACGCGATCGAGCGCCTGCGCGCGAGCATCGTCGACGCGAACGCGGTCGGCGATCTCGACTCGCTCGTCAAGCGTTTGGACGCGCTGGTGACCGTGGTGGATTCCAAGCGCGAGGAGCGCAAGGCCACCCGTGCCAAGGCGCAGGAGGAGGCGCAGGGCGCCAAGGAGCGCATCGTCGCCGAGGCCGAGCAACTGGGCCAGAGCACGGACTGGCGCCCGGCCGGCGAGCGGCTGCGTGCGCTGGTGGACGCGTGGAAGGCCGTACCGCGGCTGGACCGCAAGGCCGACGACGAGCTGTGGCACCGGTTCTCGCAGGCCCGGTCCAACTTCGCCAAGCGCCGCAAGGCGCATTTCGCGGAGCTGGACGGCCAGCGGGACAGTGCCAAGCGCGTCAAGGAGAAGCTGGTCGAGGCGGCCGAGGCGTTGTCGACGTCCACCGAGTGGACCGACACCGCGGCGCGCTACCGCGACCTGATGAACGACTGGAAGGCCGCCGGTCGGGCGCAGCGCGACGTCGAGGAAGAGCTGTGGCAGCGCTTCCGGGCCGCCCAGGACGTCTTCTTCGCGGCACGCAGCGAGGTGTTCGCCGAGCGCGACTCCGAGCAGCGGGAGAACCAGGCCGCGAAGGAGCTGCTGCTCGTCGAGGCCGAGACGATCGTCCCGGTGACCGACGTCAAGGCGGCGCGGGCGGCGCTGCGTTCGATCAACGATCGCTGGGAGGCCATCGGCCACGTCCCGCGCGATGCCCGGCCGAAGATGGAGGCCCGCCTGCAGAGCGTCGAGCGGGCGATCCGTGAGGCCGAGGAAGAGCTGTGGAAGCGCACCAACCCGGAGGCTCGGGCCCGGGCGCAGGCCGCGGTGGATCAGATTCAGGCGTCGATCGACAAGCTGACCCAGCAGGCGGAGAAGGCCCGGGCGGCCGGGAACGAGCGCAAGCTGCGGGAGGCCGAGGAGTCGATCGCGGCGCGCGCGGAGTGGCTGGCCGAGGCGAACAAGGCACTGGCCGAGTTCTCCGGCTGAGCGGTAGATACGCGCGCCCTGCGGCGGCGGACACGAGGTACGGGCGGACCCGGATCGGCGACATGCCGGCCCGGGTCCGCCCTTTTTGGTGCGCATCGCGGGCCGGGTGCTTTCGCGTTCGTTCGATCCGCGTGCTATTTGCTCTATTGAGCCGCCGAACTCGTCCTGCATAATCGGCATCTTGTTACGGGGGATCGCCGACGAACCCGGCATCGGGGGGATCGATGCCGGATTCGGGATGAGGGGGAGTCCTTGATCAAGGTCCTGATTGCCGAGGACATGAAGTTACTGCGCAGGGCGCTGGTGTCATTGTTGAGTTTGGAACCGGACATCGTCGTGGTCGCCGAGGTCGACTCGGGGATCGACGTGGTGCCGCGGGCCCGGGCGGTGCGTCCGGACGTGGCGGTGCTGGACATCGGCCTGCCGGGTATCGACGGGATCGAGGCGGCCATGGCGCTGCGAGCCGCGCTCCCGGAATGTCGAACGCTGATCCTGACCGGAATGAACGCGCCGGGTCATCTGCACCGCGCGGCGGCGGCGAAGGTGTCCGGATTCCTGCTCAAGAATTCCGACCCGGACCGATTCAGCGGCGCGATCCGGGAAATCGCGGCCGGTGGCCGGGTGATCGACGCATCGGTCGCCCTGGCCGCGATCGACGGCGGCCCGTCGCGGCTGACCGTGCGCGAACTCCAGGTGTTGCGCGCGGCGGCCGACGGGCATCGGGTCGCGGACATCGCGGATCAGATGTGGGTGTGTGCGGGCACCGTGCGCAATCACCTGAACTCGGTGGTGGCCAAGCTCAATGCCCGCAACCGGGTGGATGCGATTCGGATCGCCCGGGACGAGGGCTGGTTGTGACCCGTTCGGGCGGGTGACGCGTTCGGGCGGGTGACGCGTCGGAGCTCAGCCCGCGACCGGCTCGCGGGCGGCGTCGCAGGGTTCCCCGGTGGGGTCGGGGGCCGCGGCGGGCTCGGGGGGCGTGGTCGGGTCGGGGGGCGTGGTCGGACCGGGGACCGCCACCGGGTCGGGGACCGCCGTGGCGTCGCGGACCGCCGCGGGGTCGGGGCGCGTGGCCGGGTCGGAGACCGCGGCGGGGTCGGGGACCAGCGCGATCAGGCGGAACCAACCGCCGCCGTCGATGCCCACCTGTAGCCGTCCGCCGATGCCCTCGACGCGCACCGCGAGACTGGCCAGCCCGGTACCGCCCAGGCGACCGGGACCCGCCCCGCGCGATCCGGCGGCGCCGGCCCGGTCGTTGCACACCCCGAACCGGACGTAGTCGCCGTCGCGTTCCGCGGTGATCACGCACTCGGTCGCGGAGCTGTGTCGCATCATGTTGGCCAGCCCCTCGCGCAACACCGTGGCCAGCACCGTCTCGATGGTCGCGTCCAGCCCGTCGACCTCGATCCGGGTATCGGCCCGCACCCCGATCGAGGCAAGCAACGATTCGGCCGCCGCGACCTCGGCGACCAGGGACATCCCCCGGTATCGATGCACCACCTCGCGCATGTCGGTGGCGGCCTGCCGGGTGATGATCAGGATCTCCGCCAGTTCGGTGCGCGCCTGTTCGACGTCGTCCGGCAACAGTCGCGCGGCCAGCGAACTTTTCACCCCGATGGTGGCGAGGCTGTAGCCGAGCAGGTCGTGCAGGTCCCGGGCGAACCGGTGTTGCTCGCGCACGATCGCCTGCCGGGCCAGTTCCAGTCGGGACTGGTGCATCTCGGCGAGCAGTTCGGTGATCCGCATCAGCGCGTAGAGCACGAGCCCGGTCGAGGTGCTCGCCACCAGCGCGTACGGCACGTCGTCGAAGTCGTCCGCCAGCACGAAGGTGACCACGCCGGTCGCGAACATCAGCACGCCGAACGCCCACCACGCCCGCTTCTGCGGCAGATACAGCAGCAGGGAACCCGCCAGGAATCCCGGTGCGGCGGTCCAGGTCCCCGGGCAGACGAACGCGGGAATCAGCGCCAACACCGCCTGGCAACACAGGAGTCGGGTACCGGGCCGGGGCAACCGGCGCAGCCGGCCCGGCAACGAATGGGCGCACTGGATCACCGCGACCGCGGTGACCGCCGCCAGCGCCAGGGCCATGCGCCACGTGGCGACCGGAAATGTGAGCACCGACAGCACCGAAGCCGCGAGACAACTCAGCAGAACCACCACCGTGATCACGGTGGGAATGCGAAGAGCCCGGGAGTCCACGGAGTTCACCGGAACCTGAGCGGCGTGAGGCAAGAGACGGCCCTCTTCGATCGCGACTGCTGCATGGTGGTGGCGACTGCTGGAAGAAGTTCCGGGACCCGATTCCGGGCCCATCCGCCGATGCTACAACGCGGGAATCCGCCGGCGGCCCCATGCGGCGGGATACAAAAAGATGCGGAAAGAGGATGCCGATCATGTGTTTCGCATGGATCCGCCGTCCGAAACACACCCCCGCCGTGGTGGACCGACACTGGCCGCGGTCCTAAACGGCTGTGAAGCTGAGGCCAAAGCGCGAACACGACCGAACGGAGGTCCACCGGTGGGGGAATCACCCGAGCAAATACTCGGGAGTCGGCGCGAGCAGTGGAATCAAAACGGCTACATTCACATCAGAAAGGCGCTTTCCGCCGCCGACGTCGAACGCGCCCTGGCGGGCGTGGACTTCGCGGTCCGCCAACAGGAGCTGGTGCGCACGGCGCACATCAGCTACCGCAACGACCAGGATCATTCGGTCCGGGTGCGCAACGCCGCCGCGGCGAGCCCGGCGCTGTTGGATCTGGTCGACCATCCGGGCGTGCTGCCGACCCTGGTCGATCTGCTCGGCCCGGACCTGCACGTGCTGGGCAGCGAGGCGTTCGTCCGCGAGGGCGGCGCGGCGCCCCTGGAGGAGTGGCACACCGACGGCGGCGCGTCCCTGATGGGCATCGTGCTGGATCCGGCGAGCCGGGCGCTGCAACTGAAGGTGCAGTACTTCCTCACCGACGTCGGCCGCCCCGACTCGGGCAACTTCACCGTCATTCCCGGCAGTCACCGGCTGCGCCCCGAACGGCTGGACGACGACTGTCATCTGCCCGAGCCGAACAGCTACTGGCGGCGCGGCGAGATGCCGCCGAACGCGGTGCAGATCCTGGCCGAGCCCGGCGACGCGGTGGTCTTCCCGTACAACCTGTGGCACGCGGTGGCCCCGAACACCCGGGGGCTGACCCGCCGTTCGGTGATCATCCGGTACGGGCACCTGTGGTGCCGGCCGCTCGACTTCCACCGCATGCCCGCCGACGTGGTGGCCGCGATGAGCGAGCGCCAGCGGCTGATGTTCGGCGAACTCGGCGACGAGGCGCACCCCACCGACTTCTACAAACTCGTCATGCGATGAGCCGTGCTCCCTTCCCGCCCATCCTCCGGAACCGATAGGAGATCGTCAGTGCTCAGGACTGCTCTCGCAGCGCCGTTCCGGGCGGTTCTCGCCGAACACGACCTGGTGCGCGTCGCCGGCGCGCACGACGCCCTGGGTGCGGTGTTGGCCCAGGAGGCCGGCTTCCAGGCCGTGTGGTCGTCGAGCCTGGAGGTGTCGGCGGCCCGATGCCTGCCCGACGCGAGCCTGCTCGGCATGAGCGAATACCTGGAAGCCGCCGCCAACATGCAAAAGGCGCTGTCCATCCCGGTGATCGCCGATTGCGACACCGGCTACGGCAACAACCTGAACGCCGCGCACATGGTGCACGAGTACGAGGCCGCCGGCATCACCGCGGTGTGCATCGAGGACAAGCTGTTCCCGAAGATCAACAGCTTCGCCGCCGTGGACCACACGCTGCTCGACATCAGCACCTTCGCCCGCAAGATCGAGGTGGCCAAAAGCGCCCAGCAGACCCCGGACTTCTTCCTGATCGCCCGGACCGAGGCGCTGATCAGCGGACTGGGCGTCGACGAGGCGCTGAAGCGCTGTTCGGCCTACGCCGACGCGGGCGCGGACGCGGTGCTCGTGCACTCCAAGATCCGCACCAGCGAGCAGATCACCCGGTTCCTGGACGGCTGGGACGGTGCGGTGCCGGTCGTGGTGGTGCCCACCACCTACCCCGACTGGGACGCGCGGGCCGCAGCCGCGGCCGGCGTCTCGGTGGTCATCTACGCCAATCAGGGCCTGCGGGCCACGGTCAGCTCACTGCGCGACACCTACGGGGCGATCTTCCGCGAGGGCAGTTCGGTCGAGGTCGAGGACCGGATCGCGAGCGTGCAGGAGGTGTTCCGGCTGCAACGGCTGGACGCGTGGAAGGCGTTGGACTGGTGATCGGCTCGGACGACTTCTGCGCCGCACTGGCCGACTTCGGGGTGGAGCTGGTCACGGGCGTGCCGTGCTCGTACTTCTCCGCGCCGATCGCCCGGTTCACCCGCGAGGGCCGGTATGTGCCGGCCGCCAACGAGGGCGCGGCGCTGGCCATCGCCGCCGGAGCCGCGGTGGCCGGCACCCGGGTCGCGGTGGTCGCGCAGAACTCCGGTCTGGGCAACCTGATCAATCCGCTGACCTCGCTGCTGATGACCTACGACGTCCCGGCCCTGGTGTTCACCAGCCTGCGCGGCTGGCCCGATCCGGGCGGCGACGAACCGCAACACGCGGTGATGGGTGCCGCCACGCACGAGCTGCTGGACGCGATCGGGGTCGCGCACTGGACCCTGCGACGCGGCACCGACGCGGCGGGCCTGCGCGCTCTGTTGGCCGAGACCGGCAAGGAACTGGCGGCCGGGCACTGTGTGTTCGTCCTGGTCGAGAAGGGTGCGGTGGAGGTCCCCGAGGGTCCGGCCGCCGACCCCACCGCCGGTCGGGGGACGCTCACCCGGGCCGAGGCGCTGTGCACGATCACCGCGCGGGCCGAGGGGATCGCGGTGGTCGCCACCACCGGGTACACCTCGCGCGAGTTGTTCGCCGGCGGCGACGCGCCCACCAACTTCTACATGCAGGGCTCGATGGGTCACGCGTCGGCGTTCGCACTGGGTCTGGCGCTGCGTCCGCCGGGCACCGAGGTGGTGCTCCTGGACGGCGACGGCGCGGCGCTGATGCACCTGGGCACGATGTCCACGATCGGCGCGACCGCCCCGCCGGGGTTGATCCACGTGGTGCTCGACAACGGCGCGTACGAATCGACGGGCGCCCAGGCCACCACGTCGGGCAGCACCGACTTCGCGGCGATCGCGCGCGCGACCGGCTACGCGTCGGCGGTGGTGTGCTCCGACGCGGTCCGGCTCGACGCCGCGATGGGCGCGGCGCGGGCCGCTCCGGGGCCACATCTGCTGGTGGTGCCGATCGCTTCGATGACGGGGCCGGCCCCCCGCCGGGCGACCGCGTCGATCGGCGCGCGGGACATCCACCACCGGCTCACCACCGCGTTGGGCGCCGGGCCGCCGTGGGCGGATCACGCCGATCGGCGGTGATACCTTGAGGCCCATGGGTCGCCCGCGCATCATCGACCGCTCCGCCATTCTTCGGGTGAGTCTCGAACTGGCCGACGAGCAGGGGCTGCAGGCCGTGACCCTTCAGGCGGTGGCCCGTCGGCTCGGCGTGACGGCGATGTCGCTCTACGGGCACATCGCGAACAAGGCGGCCCTGCTCGACGGCATCGTCGAGGAGTTGCTCTCCGAGTTTCCGCTGCCGGACGCGGAGTTGCCGTGGGACGAGCGGCTGGCCCGGATCGGGCGGGCGGCTCGGGATTCGGCTCGGCGCCACCCCGACGTGTTCCCGCTGCTGCTGACCCGGTCGGCGGCGACCCCGGGCGCGCATCGGGTCCGGCAGGCGGTGTTCGCCGCGTTGCTGGATGCCGGCCTGTCGATCACCGAGGTCAATCGGGCCGAGCGGCTGCTCAGCACGATGGTGGTCGGGTTCGCCACGAGTGAGGTCAGCGGTCGGTTCGGCCAGTCGGCGGCGGACATCGAGGCGGACTACGCCTACCTGGAGGAGACCCTCCGCAAGCTGATCACCTCGACCTCCGCGCCCGGCGTGGTACCCGAGGCCGGGGACACCACCGGCTGATTTCGAGCCGGCCGGACCGGACGAGCTTTCGTTTTCTGCACGGCGCCTGTTCGGCCCCTTCCGCTTGCTCGGCCCGTTCCGCCTGTTCCGCTCGTTCCGCTCGTTCCGCCTGCTCGCATGCAGATTTCCGCACGGCTCGAATATCGACCGGATATCTGACGGATATTCCGACCGGCGCGGACACAGCGTTGACACACCTATGCACACAGCTATTCTATACGTCATATAGCTATCCTTTGCATAAGGATATTGGGGGTGCTGGATTGTGCATCAGGAATGTTGGCGCGACGGCCGCCTGACCGCACTCGACGAGGTGCGGTTGTCGATCGACTCCGCCGCCATGCGTTATGCCCAGGTGGTATTCGACGGATGCGCCGCGGTGGCCGATGCCACCGGAACCCAATTGCGCATTCTCGATCTGGGCGCACATCTCTCCCGTTTTCGCCGTTCCTGCGAGGGTCTGGGATTCGCGCTCTCCTGGTCGGCGGACGAATTGGCCGACGCGGTGGTCGAGGTGACCCGCCGACACTCCGGGCGCGGCGCGGTGGGCATCCGGCTGTTCGCCTATGCCGAGGGGGAAGGCTTCCTCGACGAACGACCGCCCGGGGTCTGCGTCTTCCTGCGCCCCCTCGACGGCTACGCGCCGGACCGGCCGCTCACCCTGGCCACCGTGGACGAACCCCGACCGGCGCACACCGATCTGCCGCGCTGGGTCAAGGCCACGGCGCACTACGCCGGCGCCCGGCGCGGGCTGCTGCGGGCCCGCCGGGACGGCCGGGACGACGTGCTCTTTCGCAACGAGGCGGGCCGGATCACCGAGACCTCGCGGGCCAGCCTGCTCGTCCTGGCCGGCGACCGGCTGATCTCGCCGCCCGTCGAGGAGGGCGTACTCCCGGGCATCACACGGGAGTTGCTCGGCATCGTGGCCAAGGGCGCGCTGGGCCTGACCCCCGAGCACCGCCCGCTGGAGCCGGCCGAGGTGACCGGCGCGGACGGCGTGGTGTTGTGCAGTTCCTCGCTGGGCGCCGCCGTGGTCGGCGCGATCGACGAGCACCTGCTGCCACACGAGGCGGCGACCGCACTGGTCACCGCCTTCGACCGGGCCGCCCGAGGACAGAGCCCGCACCTGGACGACGTGGTCACCGCGGTACGCCTGACGAATCCGGCACCACGATGAGCGGCCACCCCGAACTGGACGCCACGGCGGCCCGGTTGCGCCTGGACACGATGCGGATGATCGCGGCGGCGGGTGCCGGTCACCCCGGCAGTTCGCTGTCCGCGATCGAGATCCTGACCGTGCTCCACTACCACACCATGCGCCACCGTCCGGCCGATCCCACCTGGGCCGAGCGGGACCGGTTCGTGCTCTCCAAGGGACACGCGGCGCCCGCGCTCTACGCGGTGCTGATCGACCTGGGTGTACTCCCCCGCGAGCTGGCCGGCTCGCTGCGCGCGCTCGGCTCGCCGCTCCAGGGCCACCCCGACCCGCGCACCCGCGGCATCGAGGTCGGCTCCGGCTCGCTGGGCCAGGCGTTCTCGGTCGCCGTGGGCATGGCCCTGGGGCTGGGCCGACGCGGGCTCGGCGCCCGGGTGTTCGCGCTGCTCGGCGACGGCGAGTGCCAGGAGGGCCAGGTGTGGGAGGCGGCGATGTGCGCGGCCCAACTGGGTCTGGCCGACCTGACCGTGATCGTGGACGCCAACGGCATCCAACACGACGGCCGCACCGCGGACATCATGGGCGCCGCCCCCCTCGCCGCCAAGTGGCGCGCGTTCGGCTGGGAGGTGGTCGAGGCGGACGGCCACGACTGCGCCGAGCTGATCGCCGCACTCGCCCCGAGCGCCGGCCCCCACCCGCGCCCCCGCGCGGTGATCGCGCACACCGTCAAGGGACGCGGGGTCTCGTTCATGGAGGACGACCCGAACTGGCACTCGGTCGCCGACCCGGGCCGATTGGCCGAGGCAGTGGAGGAACTGAGCCATGCGTGACGCGTTCGGCGCCGCCCTGTTGCGGGCCTGCGAAGCCGACGAGCGGCTGTTCGTCCTGGACGGGGACTGCTCCCATTCGACCCGCAGCGGCCGGGTCGCCGACCGACTGCCCGGTTCGTTCCTGAACACCGGCATCGCCGAGCAGAACATGATGGGCATGGCCGCGGGCCTCGCCCTCGCCGGTTTACGCCCGGTGGTCTCCGGGTTCGCCTCGATCCTGGTCGGGCGCGCGGCCGAACAGATCCTGCTCTCGATCGGCTGGCCGGGACTGCCGGTGACCATCGCCGGCCACTACGCGGGCATGTCCGGCTCGCTGGAGGGCGCCCCGCACCACGCGATCACCGACCTGGCCTTCATGCGCTCGGTGCCCGGGATGAACGTCTGGGTGCCCGCCGACGACGCGGACGCCGAGCGGCTGGGCGGCGAGGTGTTGGCCGGCACCGGCGTGTCCGGCGCGCCGCCGCTGCCCGGCCCGAACTATCTCCGGCTGTGCCGCAATCCGGTGCCGCCGGTGGCCGGTGGCCCACGCGGACCGGGCGACCTTCGGGTATGGGATCGCCCGGCGCCCGAGGTGGCGTTCGTGGCCTGCGGGGTGGCCGTACCCGAATGTGTGGCCGCCGCCGAGCTGCTGGGCCGGCACGGGGTTTCCGCACGCGTGCTCGGGGCGTTGCGGATCAAGCCGTTCCCCGACGCCGAGGTCTACGACCTGGTCCGCTCGTGCTCGCTCGTGGTGACCGTCGAGGAGCACACCACGATCGGCGGCCTGGGCGGCGCGGTGGCCGAACTGATCGCGGCGCGCGGCGGCCCCCGGGTGCTGCGCCTGGGCATCGCGGACACGTTCACCGAGACCGGGCCCTATCGGCAACTGCTGGACAGATACGGGATCGAGGCCGAGGCGATCGCCGCGGCGACCCGGGCCGCCCGGCTCGACCCGGACGCGGGCGGGGCGCCGAGCGGGCACACCGAACTGCTGACGGTGACCAACACATGGTGAAGGAGCGCACTGTGCGGCTGATACGCGAGGTCGGGGCCCGAGCGGTCTTCGACTCCAACGGCATTCCCGCGATCGAGGTGGAGATCGTCGCCGACGGCGGCATCCGGGTCGCCGAGTCGGCTCCCCGCGGTTCGACCACCGGCGAGTTCGAGGCGTACGTCCTGGAGGACGCGACGGCGCTGCCCACGCTCGCGGCGGTGGCCCCGGCACTGACCTCGGTCCTGGACCTGGTGCGGCCCGCGCTGATCGGCCGCGACGTGTGCGACCAGCGGGCGGTGGACACCGCGCTGCGCGAGGTGGACGGCGGCGCGTACTTCCGTCGGATCGGCGGCAACGTCGCGGTGGCCACCTCGATGGCGGTAGCGCAGGCGGGTGCGCTGGCCTCCGGACAGGCGCTGTACCGGCACCTCGCCGAGTCGGGATCGGGGCCGGGGCCGGTTCGACTTCCGGTGCCGATGTTCAACATCGCGGACGGCGCGGTCGGCTCGAACACGGTCTACACCGAGTTCCTGCTGCTGCCCACCGCCGCCGAGCCCGCGGTCGCGCTCGACCAGGGCGTGCGGGTCCGCGCGGCCCTGGCCGCCCGGCTGACCGGCAAGGGCCATCGCTGCTCGGACAGCACCCAGGGCGGCTGGTCGGTGGACCTGGGCGGCTGCGAGGCGACCATGGAGCTGATCGTCGCCGCCGCGGAGGACTGCGGTCTGGTCGGCGGGCAGGACTTCCACCTGGGCCTGGACCTGTCCGGCGCGGAGTTCGCCACTCCGGCGGGCTACGCCTTCCCGTGGCTGGAAGAGCCGTTGTCCGCGGCGGACTTGACCCGGCGCTACCTCGACTGGGTGGACCGCTACCCGTTGACCTTCCTGGAGGACGCCTTCGAACCGGCCGACGAGGCCGCCTGGCACGCACTGCGCGCCCGCCTGGTCGGTCGCGCCGCGGTGGTCGGCGACGACCTGTTCGCCTCCGACGCCGAGCGCATCGATCGCGGTGTGCGGGCCGGCCTCGCCGACGGCGCGCTGATCAAGCCCAATCAGGTCGGCACCGTCACCCAGGCCCTGGACGCACTGGACGCCGGGGCCCGGCACGGCATCACCACCGTCGTCTCCCAGCGCAGCGGCGAGACCGCGAGCGCGTTCATCACCCACCTCGCGGTCGCCGGCGGGGCGACCTGGCTCAAGGCGGGTGGCCCGGCGCGGATGGACCGGATCGCCAAGTTCAACGAACTGATGCGCATCGCCGAGGAGTTCACTCCCGCCGACGGGTCGCACGGGTGAACGCCCCGGCCCCCGCGCCGGCCACCACCCGGCCGCCGCACGCACCGTGGCGAACCGCCCTGATCACCGGCGCCACCGCCGGCATCGGTCTCGCCTTCGCCGACCTGCTCGCCCGGGACGGGGTGCGCCTGGTGCTGGTCGCCCGCGACGGCGACCGGCTGGCCGAGGTCGCCGAGCGGCTGTGCGCGGAGCACGCCGTGGCGGTCGACACGATCGCCGCGGACCTGCGCACCGACGCCGGCCTGACCCTGGTCGAGGCCCGCCTGCGGGCCACCGACACCCCGATCGACCTGCTGGTGAACAACGCCGGGACGGGCACCAGGGGCGCCTTCCACACGCTGCCGGTGCAGGCCGAGTTGGACGTGGTCGCGCTCAGCGCGGTCGCGGTGCTGCGGCTGTGCCGCGCGGCGCTGGCGCCGATGGTCGAGCGCGGCTCGGGCTGGATCGTCAACGTCTCCTCGCTGGCCGGATTCCAGCCAGATCCGCTGACCGCGACCTACGGGGCGGCGAAGGCGTTCAGCCTGAGTCTGAGCGAGGCGCTGTACGACGAGGTACGCGGCTCCGGCGTGCGGGTGAGCGCGCTGTGCCCCAGTTTCACCGCGACCGAGTTCCACCGGCGGGCGGGCATCGACGTCAGCCGGGTGCCCCCGCGTGCCTGGCTGCCCGCCGAGCGGGTGGCACAGGCCGGGCTGCGGGCGGTCCGGCGCGGTCGACCGGTGTGCGTGCCCGGCGCCCCCTACCGGGTGCTCGCGGCGCTGTCCACCATCGCCCCGCGCCCACTGGCCCGCTTCGGCTCCCGGCTGTTCGCCGGGGCGCGCTGATGTCCGGCGCCCGCACCGCCACCCGGATCGGCATCGACGCGGTCCGGGTGGCCCGCCTGGCCCGGACCGGCCGCGCGGACGAACGGGTGGCGCGGGCCGTGCTGGGCCCGGGCGAACTGCGCTGGGCACTGGCCCGACCGACCTCGCCGGTACGGCTCGCGGCGGGCATCGCCCTCAAGGAGGCGGCGATCAAGTGCGCGGGCGGACGCCGTCCCGGCTTCGCCTGGCACGACATCCGGATCGACCCGGTCCGGCCCGGCCGTTGCCCCTGCGGCGAGCGGGCCGAGGCGCTGATCCGGGGCCTGTACGTCGACCGCGCCCACCCCGCGTCGGTACGCGCGCCGGGCGTGTCCGCGTGTTGCCCGGCCGGGCGCGGCGCAGCCGCGGCGTGGGGCTGCGGCGACGGACTCGTGGTCGCGGTGGTGATCGGCCGTGATCCGGCACGACCGGAGGACATCGACATCGAAGGGAGCGCGGCGTGTTGACAGCGGCGCAGGCACGGATCCTGGAGCGGGTACGGGAGCGGCAACTCCGGTGCCACGAGATCAAGGAGGTGATCGTCGAACGACTCGACCTCGACCTCGACCCGGACTGGCTCACCGACGACCAGGCGATTCTGGGCCGCGGCCTGGAACTCGACAGCATCCACGTGATCGAGGTCGTGGTCGGCATCGAGTGGCAGTTCAAGGTGAACATCACCGACGACGAGCTCGACCGGTTCGGCTCGGTGAACATGCTGGCCGACTTCATCGAGTCCCGGCGCGAGGACGCCTGATGCCCGGCCCCGGCGAACGTGTCGCCGAGGTCGTGGTCGCCCTCGTCGCCTCGGTGGACGCGGCGGCCATGGCCGCCTGGATCAACGCCTTCCACTGGAACCCCGGGCCGCTGGGCGGCGCGCCGCTGTCGGCCGACGACTACACCGGCTTCGCCGCCGAACGCGGCGCCGTGGAAACCTTCGTGGCGCTGGCCGAGGACCGCGTGGTGGGCTCCCTGGCGCTGTATCCGGTCTCCGCGCTCAAGGCCGGCCAGGGGGCGGTGGTGTGGATGGACACCTTCGCGATCGACCCGAAGTTCCGCCTCGGCGCGGTGCCCATCCGGCTGTTCGTCGAGGCGTTCGCCTACTGCGTGGCGCACGGCTACGACCGGGTCGACTGCAACGCCTCGCCGGCGAACCCGTCGATGGTCGCGATCGTGCGGCCGGGCGGCTTCCGGCAGGCCTCGACCGACCCGTGCGGCGACGACCGGCTGGAATTCCGTTCGCATCTGCCGTACCTCTACCGCTTCATCATCGAGGCCCTGGGCCTGGGCGAGCGCCAGGCGGAACTCGCGCGCGCCTGGACCGACTTCGGCTCCAGCCCGTGGGTGCCGGGCCGGGCCCCGCGGAACGCGGCGGACGACGTCGGCGACTACCACGGCGCGCCCACCTTCCGATACTCGATGATCGGTTCGGGCGCGGAGAGCGCCTTCGTCGTCGACCTGGCACACGACCGGGTCTGCGCACTCGACTGGGACGGCCTGCACCTCGACTTCCACCCGACGTCCCCCGCACGCCGGGTCCCGGTCGACGCCCCCGCCGAGTTCGGATACCGGGTCGCCAACCTCGGCACCCGGGTGATCGCCGGCACCCTGGAGGTGCGCCACGGCGGTGCCGGCGAACCGGCGCGGGTCCGCGAGTTCACCCTGATCCCCGGCGAGACCATCGAGGGCGTGGCCGCGTTCACCCCCCGGCGGGCCGGCGAGCACGAGGCCGAACTCACCGTCGTGACCGACGTCTCGCACGCCGGCGGCCGGCAGCCGGCTCGACTGACCCTGCACAGTTGGCTGCACGCGGTCGCCGCACGACCCGCCCCGACCGATGTTCCCCGACCGTCGCGCCGGAACCTGCCGCAACTGCACGAGCGGGACGGGCACTGGTCGTTGAGCAACCGCTGGCTGCGGCTCGCCGTCGATCGGGCCACCGGGACCTGCGAGATCGAACCGGCGTGCGGACCCGGGCCCGCGATTCGCGAACTGTGGCCGGACCTGGGCCCGCCCTTTCCGCCCGCGCTCAAGACCCCGCCACGCCGCGACCTGCGTTGCGTACGGGCGACCGTGCACGAGGGCCGCGCCGAACTCACCCTGGAGGCACCGGCGAACGTCTGGTGGCAGCGCCACGGCGCGGCCTACGGCGCCGGCCGTCCCGACCTGGGGCTGGCCCGTGCGCGGGTGCGCCGAACGCTGTTGCTGGGCGGTGACCAGGTGCTCGAAGTACGCACCGAACTCGTCGGCGCCGAACCCGAATTGTCCCGGGCCGTCGCGGCCGGCGAGGCGCTGCTGCGGATCCATCCGTGGGCGCGCGGTCGGGCGTTGACGATGAGCGTCCCGCTGACCGAGGGGTTGTTGCGCGCGCCGCTGGTGTACGAACGATTCCCCTTCGGCATGCACTCGTTGGAGATGGCCGGCTCGGCCGACCTGCCGCGCGACCCGCAACGCTTGGCGGAGCGCTGGACCGCGTTCACCGACGACGGCGGGCACAGCGTGGGGCTGCTCTGGGATCGGGCCGCGCAACTGCGGTTCGGGTTGCAGTGGATGCCCTCACTGTTGCTCGCCGCCGAGCCGGGGCACGCGGGCGAGGACGGCGTGCTCGCCTTCCCCGGCTACGCCTTCTTCTGCGGTCCGGGCGACGAACGCACGGTGCGTGCGGCGTGGTCGGCGGTGAGCGAGCCCGGGACGGCCGCGCCGGTGATCGCTCGGCCGCCGCTCTCGGCGCCCGTGCCGGTACGGATCGCGCTGGATCCGACGGCGCGGGCCGAGCCTGCCGAGCCGTCCGGGCCGGCCTCGACCGACGCGGCGGCCGGTCACGAGCCGGGTGCCGTGCAGGTGCGCGGTCGGCTCACCGTGTTGTCCGTCCGGCCCCGACACGGCCGACTGACCGCGGCGGTCGGCGACGGACCGGTGCACACCCTGTTCGAGGGCACCGCGGCCGGCGCGGCCGACCACTCCTTCGCCGGGCGGGTCGAGGTGCCGGCCGGCGTACAAGGGCCGGTCCGCGTGCACCTGGCCTGGACCGAGGAACTCGCCCGGCAGGGCGCGACGTGCGACGTGCTGCCGGTGCCGGCCGCGGCCGGGCCGGTGTCGGCGGCGGACGCGGGCAACGTGTGGGTCCTGGACAACGGCGAGTTGACCGCCCGGATCGCCCCCGACTTCGGCGCCGGCGTGGTCGGCCTGCGCCGGCGCGGCGGCAGCGAACTGTTGCGCTCCACCTACCCGCGCACCCGGCCGATGGGCATCGTGGCCGGCGCCCGGGGCGGGATCAACGTGTCCACCGTCGCCCATCGCGCCGACCCCGGCATCAGCGTCGCGCGCGAGGAGTTCGCCTGGACGCCGGTGCGCACCGCGCCGACCGGCCTGAGCGCGGCGGGCCTGGACTGGTCCGGCGTCCGGCTCACCGGTGAGCTCGACCTGGCCGGGTCGACCGTCGGCCTGGACGTCGACTACCTGATGGCGGCGGGCACGCCGCTGCTGATGGTGCTCACCCATCTGCACGACGACGCGGGCGTGCTCGGCCACCCGCCGGACGTGTGTGTCGCGGTGCACGCCGCGCAGCGCGAGCCGTGGTCCTTCCGCGGCCTGCGCGAGGGCATGGAATTCGAGTATCACCCCGCACCGCACGGCTCCAACCGGCCGATCGCCGGATCCCCCGGCATCGGCGCGCTGGTCGCCGCCGAGCCCGCCGATCCGGCCGATCCGGCCGGGCCCGGCCTGCTCCTCGCCGCCCCGCCGGGTGCCGAGGTGCTCGGCTTCCGGGACGGCGACGACTGGTCGATCCGGGCGCTGTCCCGGCCCGGCGCGCCGGCGGCGGGCGACGCGGTCACCGCGACCTGCCTCGCCGTGCTCGACGGGCCGCACCCGATCGACGCCGGCGTGCTCGGTCGGCTCGCCGAGGCGGTCCGGGCCGCCGCCGCCAAGGCCGGGTGAGCCCGCCGCACGCGTACCGCGCCCCGGCGGGTCCTGCGCCGAACTCCCATGAGACGAAGGGATATCACTGTGCCGGCTACACCGATTCGGACCGTCACGATCGGGCACGCGGTAGTGCCCTGGACCTACACCGACGACGAACGCGAGTACCACGCGCTCCGGCACGAGGCCGCGCTGTTCGACCTGAACTCCACCGGACTGATCGCGCTGCCGACCGCGGGCGCGCAGGCGTTGTTGCGCGCCGTGGTGCCCGGCGACCTGGGCTCGGTGTTCCCCGGCCAGTCGGCGACGTCGTTGCTGCTGGATCCCGAGGGGCATCCGCTCGACACGGTCACGGTGTACCGACTGCGCGACCGCTGGCTGATCGAGACCGCCTTCGGTCGCGGCCCGGACACCCTCGCCCACCTGATCTCGGCCGGCGCCGCGCTCGACGGCGGGGGTGGTGGTGCAGTCGAACCGATCGACGTGCGAACCGAGTTCAGCACCCTGGGCCTGGAAGGGCCCTTCGCCTGGCGGGTGTTGCGGGAGTTGCTGGGCGACGGGGTGACCTCGGTGCCGTTGGGCGGCATCGTGCATCGCACCTGGCGGGATGCTCCGGTGCTGGTCGCGCGCAGCGGTTACACCGGCGAATACGGCTACAAGGTGTTCGTGCCCCCGGCTCTGGCCGACGACCTGTTCGACGCGGCGGTGGCGAAGTCCGCGGTGCCGGCCGGGTATCGCACCCTGGAGGCCGCCATGCTGGAGGTGCGCCAGCCGCTGCCGCATCGTGAGGTCGGGCCCGGCGACACGGTCCTGGGCTGCGGCTACAACTGGCTGGTCGACCTGGACCAGCCCGATTTCATCGGCCGTGACGCGGTGTTGGCGGAGTTCAAGACCGGGCCCGCCGTACGCACCGTCGGCCTGACCATGCCGCGTGGGGTCGAACTGCCCGAGCATGCCGAGGTGTCCGTCGCGGGCCTGACCATCGGGCGGCTGATCCACCACGCGGACAGCCCCGGCCTGGCGTGCACCCTGGCGCTGGCCCGGATCGCGCCCGAGTGGGCGGCCTCCGGCTTCGACTGGGAGGTGGCGGGGGCGAACGGCCCGATCCCGGCGCGCTCGGTGTCGTCGCCGTACCTGGTCCCGCTGAGCTGGTCCACCTCGATCGCGTGAGGGGCGGCCCGATGGACACGGACCCGCAATCGGCCGCCGAACTCCCGTACGGGGTCGGCGGTGACCGCAGGGTGGCCGTCACCGGACTGGGTCTGGTGTCCGGATTCGGCATCGGGGTCAAGCCGTTCTGGGAATCGTTGTCGGCCGGTCGCAGCGCGCTGCGTCCGCTGGGCACGGTGCCCGGTTCGGTCGGCGAGTTGTTCGTCACGCGCGTGGACGACGACGCGCTCGCCGCCGCGACCGCCGGCGAACCGGTCGAGCGCACCACGGCGATGCTCGGTGTGGCGGTCGCCGAGGCGCTGGCCGACAGCGGGTTGGCCACGCCGATCGCGGACGGCGCCCGGCACGGGTTGGGGATCGGTACCTGCCAGGGCATGTTCCACGCCGACGGCGCCGAGTTGCCGCTGCGCGCGGACCGGCACGTGGTGGACATGTACACCCGGCCGGCCGACGAGGTGGCCCGCCGCTTCGGGCTGCGCGGGCCGCAGGCGGTGATCTCGACGGCATGCGCGTCGAGTACCACCGCGCTGGCCTGGTCGGCCGCGCAGATCCGGGACGGCCGGGCCGAGGTGATGGTCTCCGGCGGCGCGGAATCCCTGTGCCTGTTCGCCCTCGCCGGCTTCCACGGCCTGCGCGCCACCAGCCCCAACCGCTGTGCCCCGTACACGGTTTCGGACGGGATGAGCATCGGCGAGGGCGCGGCGGTGCTGATCCTGGAGGAGTGGGAGCACGCGGTCCGGCGCGGCGCCACGATCCTGGCGGAGTTCCTGGGCAGCGGGATGTCCGCGGACGCCTACCATCCGGTCGCGCCGGACCCCACCGCGCGAGGTGCCCTGGCCGCCGCACGACGCGCGTTGGCGGCCGGCGGTCTGGGCCCGGAGCGGGTCGACTACGTCAGCGGGCACGGCACGGGTACGGCCAACAACGACGCGATGGAGAAGGAGGCGATGATCCTGCTGTTCGGCGACCGGGTGGGCTCGGTCCCGATCAGCAGCGTCAAGTCCGCGGTGGGGCACACGCTCGGCGCCGCCGGGGCGATCGAGGCGGTCGCGTCGGTGCTCGCGCTGCGCGACGGGGTGCTGCCGCCGACGGCGGGCGCGGGCGGCGCGCTCGACGACCGCATCGACATCGTCCCCGACCTGGCCCGGTCGGCCCGGGTGGAGGTGGTGTTGTCCAACAGCTACGCGTTCGGCGGCAACAACGCCTCGATCCTGCTCGCCTCGCCCACCGGGGTGCGTACCCGACCCCGGCTCCGGGCGGCCCGCGAGCGGGCGGTGCTCACCGGCGTGGGGGCGGTCGGCCCGACCGGCACCGGACACGCCGCGCTGCTGGCCGCGCTGGCCGGCGGCGCACCGGCGCCGGGACGCTCGACTGCGTCGGCCGAGGCGGCCGAGGCGGCCGAGGCGGCGAACCCGGAACCGGTCCGGCCGGAACAGGTGTTGCCCGCGCTGTGGCGCCGGATGGACGACTACACCCGCCGTGCGGCGTTGGCCGCGTGGGAGGCGTTGCGCGAGGCGGGCATCGATCCGCGTACCGACGACGGACCGGCCGAGGAGGCGGCGCTGATGTTCGCCACGGCGGGCGGACCGATGCGCAGCGTCGAGGAGTTCGGCCGCTCGTTGTCCGAACTGCTGGTACCGGAACGACGATCGTCGTTTGCCCGCACCACGATGACCTCCGCACCCGGGACGTTGGGCATCTGCCTGGGTCTGCGCGGGCCGACCATCACGTTTCTCTCCGGCGGCACGGCCGGTCTCCAGGCGCTGGACCACGCGTGCGCGCTGGTCTCGCGCGGCGACGTGCCATACGCGGTGGTGGTGGCTTGCGACGAGATCACCGACGCGGTCCTGGACGCCCAGACCCGGTGGTGGGGTTCCGGCCGGTGGGCCGACGGCGCGGTCGCGGTCGTGGTGGAGTCCGCCGCGCGAGCCCGGGCCCGCGGCCGGCGGGCGCTGGCCGTGGTCGAGGGCACCGGGCAGGCGGGCGGCGCGGACTTTCGGGCCGGGCGGGTCGCGGATCCGGCGGCGTTCACGGCAGCGGCGACTCGGGCACTGGCCGCCGCCGGTCGCGGTCCGCGCGAGATCGACTGGGTGCTGGCCGCCGGGGCGGACCGGGATCGGGCCGAGGCACAGGCCGAACTGCACGCGCTGGCCGGGCTGTTCCCGGACTCGACGCCGATCGGGCACACCCGGCGGCGGGTCGGCGAGACGATGGCCGCAGGCGGCCTGGTGGACGCGGTCGCCGCGATCGCGGCGATGCGCGGCGACCTGCGGCTGCCCGCGGACGGCGCCCGCTTCTCGGCGGGGGTCGGCTCGACGCCGGTGGGCCGGGTACTGATCGGCACGGTCGGTTGCGGTGCGGTGATCGCGACCGTGCTGGGTGCGCCGGACGGCGGTGCGGGGGTCGTGCCCCGATGAGCGATGCCGACGGGCGGGCGGTCGAGGCGGACCCCCCGGCGGCGCGGACGGCGGGTCCGGGGTATCCCCCCGGGCTCGCCGTCTCGCGTTTTCGCGACCACCGGGGCAGCGCCGTGCTGGTGGTGCTGCCGCTGCCGAGCCGGTGTCCGGACGACGTGCTGCCGGCCGCCCCCGAGCAGGTCTTCTCCGCCCGCGAGCGCTTGGACCTGGCGCGGGGGTCGGCGAGTTTGTCCTGGGCCGGGAAGTACGCCGCGAAGCTCGCGGTGTTCGCGGTGCTGGGGGTGCGCGAGCCGGTGTGGTCGCAGGTGGAGATCCTGCCGGACGAGGCCGGTTGTCCCGCGCCGGAAGGGGTGTGTCGGCGCCGACATCGGCCCACCGTGCTGCTGGGCGGCGCGGCGCGGGCGGCGGCCGGCGGGGACGAGGGGGCGGCGATCGCGGTGACCATCACGCACGAGGACATCGCCGCCGCGGCGCTTGTGGTGTGGGATCAGCGCGACGCCCGCCGACCGGCCCAGGCCCCGGCCGCCAGTCCGGCCAGGGCGAACCCGGCCAGCACCGCGAGCGAGACGACGAGACCGTGCGGGGCCCGCCCGGTGAGCGCCGAACGATAGGCGCTCATCGCCCAGTAGCCGGGGGTGCACGGACCCAGGTGCCGCATCCACCCGGGCAACATCGCCGACGGCACCAGCGCGCCGGCCATGATGGTGGTGACCACGGCGGAGATGTCCCCGACGGCGCTCAACTGGGCGGAGGTACGGACCAGGGTGGACGCGCCGGTCCCCAGCGCCAGCACACACAGCGGCCACGCCACGCTCACCAACAGGACCGGCCACCACCCCCGGGCCGGTCGCAGCCCGAATACGCCGGCCGAGAAGCCGAACAGGAGCAGTTGCTGGACCAGCAGGAAGGCGAACATCGGTGCGGCCTTGCCGAGCAGGATCTCGCCCAGCCGGGCCGGACTGGCCCGGACCCGGTCCCAGGTGTGCCACGTGGTGCGTTCGTCGAGCAAGCCGGCGCCGACCAACTTGAGCACGAACAGCGAGAACATCACCGCCATCCCGGCGGTGGCCTGGGCGGTGCCGTCGGTCCCGTCGTCGGGCCGCACCGCGGCCAGCAGAACCATCATCGGCCGGATCACGCTGACCAGGACCATCGGGATGACGGTGAACGCGATCAGCGGGCCGGGGTCGCCGGCCATCAGGACGCACTGGTGGCGGGCGACCGCCGCGAACCGGCGGACACCGGCGAGTTCAAGCGCCATTGCGGGTCAACAACTCCCGATAGAGGTCGTCGAGGGACGGCGCGTCCATCGCGATCGAGCGCAACCGCGCCGCGTGCTCCGGATTGGCCGCGAGCAGCCGCGCGGCGGCGGCGGCCGGGTCGATCGCGGTGATCACCACGTCGTCGCCGTCGGCCCTGGTGTCCTGCTCGCGCAGGTCGCCCGGGAAGCGCAGCCCGGCACCGTCGGCAAAGGTCAGGGTGACCCGGCCGGGCAGCGCGGCCAGCAACTCGGCCCGCGCACCCCGGGCGATCACCCGACCGTGGTCGGCGACCGCCAACGTCGCGTCGAGAACGTCGAGTTCGGGCAGGTAGTGGGTGGTGTAGACGACCGCGGTGCCCTGTTCGGCCATCACCCGCACGGCGCGCAGGAGCAGTTCGCGGGTGACCGGATCGGCACCCACGGTCGGTTCGTCCAGGAGCAACACCCGGGGCCGGTGCAACATCGCGGCGGCGGCGTGCAGTCGCCGCTGCTGACCGCCGGAGAGTTCCTCGACCGGCCGGGGCAGCAGCTCGGTCAGCCCGAGCGCCTCGGCGACCTCCTCGATCCGCTCGGCGAGCAGCCGCCGGCCGAGGCCGTACAGCCGGCCCGCATAGCGCAGATTCTCCCGCGCGGTGGTCGGGAACAGCGCCAACTCCTGTGGGGCGAGACCGAGTTCGTGTGGCAGACGCCGTCGATGGGTGACCTGCCGACCGTCGATGCGGATCTCCCCCGCATCCGGCCGGAAAAGCGCCGCCACGGCGCGCGCGAACGTCGTCTTCCCGGCCCCGTTGTGCCCCACCAGCCCGACGATCTCGCCCACTCCCACGTCGAGTTCGAACCCGTCCAACGCGACGACCTCGCCGTATCGCTTGCGCAGTCCCACGACACTCAACATGCAGTAACTATATGACGTAAGGAAACTACGGTCAACGACTCCGGCTCGCCGGGGAGCGGGTGCCGGTGGGCCGGATTGTGATGCCGGCCCGACGGGCGACGCAGACGGAGGCACCGGTGTGGCCGCCCGGCGTCGTGGGTCGCTGCACCGCCCCGGCCGGCGGGCTCCCGGTTCGTCGGCATTCGGAACGAGCCCGCCGGGGCGTACAGTTCCGGCACGTGTCGGCCCGAGGCGCCGAGGCGGACGCCGGGCGGCGTGGTTTCGGCGTCGGTGTTCGCGAGCCTGCTCGGGTGCCGAACCGGGTTCGGTGCCCCGGCAGTCGGGGCCGGCCGGCGATGGCTACGGGTTGCTTCCGGTTTTGTCGCCGAGGTGCTTTCGAGCCAGGTGATCCATCATCATGTGACCCGCAATCACCACGGGTTCAGGAAACAGGTACGGGGGAGCACCCATGTCTCAGCCAGATCCGCTGATCGAATTCGCCACCGCACTGAGAGCGATCCGGGACACGGCGGGTGAGGTGCCGGCGGCCGAACTGGCCCGGCGCGCGGGCGTCGACGAGACGGTCCTGACGGCGGCGTTGTCCGGGGCGATGTTGCCCTCGCTCGGCGTCACCATGGCGATCGTCGCAGCCTGTGGCGCGACCCCCGCCGGCTGGGAGGCCAAGTGGCGCGAGGTGGCCGCCGCCCACCTGGCCGGCCCGGCTCCCGAGCCCGCCCCCGTCGCCCCCGCCGCGCCCGCCACTCCCCCGCCGCCGCCTCGGCCGAGCGCCGCCCCGTCGATCGGCCGCCCGCCCGCCCCGAACACCCCGCCGCCCCCGGCCTACCCGGCCGCACCCGCGACGCCGCCCCCGCCTGCCACACCGCCGCCGCCGACCCAGGCCCCGCCGACCCACGGCACGCCGCCGGCCGAGACGATCCCGGCCGCCCCGGCGGCCCCGGCCAAGCCCGCCGCCGCGCCCACCGAGCCGGCCGCAGCCCCCACCCCCGACACGACCGCCGACCCGACGCCCGCATCGCCGGCCACGCCGACCGCCCCACCGGCACCACCGGCCGCCGGAGCGGCCACCACAACACCGCCGGCCACGCACACCCCCGCGTCCGCGTCCGCCTCCGACGAAACCACCGTCGCCCCGATCACCGACGCCCTCCCGAACAAGTCCCCCGCCGAGCCCCCCACTTCCCCCGACCCCACTGAGCCCACCCCACCGCCGTCCGCACCCGCACCCGCCTCGGACGAAACCACCATCGCCCCCATCCACCAGCCCGCCCAGCCCGAGCCCCCCGCCGAGCCCACCCGCCCCACCCCGGCCGCAGCGACCGCACCCACACCCCCACCCGCGTCGGCGCCCGACGAGACCGCCGGCGCCCCCACCCACCAACCCGCCCACCCCGATCCCCACACCGAGCCCACCCGCCCCAACCCCAACCTGCCCGCCCACGCACAGGCCGCCGCCCCCACCCCACCCGCCGCCGTGCAACCGCCCGTCGTGGAGCGGCCCCCCGGCCAACGCCCCCCGGCCGCCGCCCACGAGGCGAGCGAAGCCCACGAAGCCGCCCCCACCCCCGCCCCCGTGCCACCCTCCTGGGACGGCCCCGACCGAGCCGTGCTCGCACCCCTGGAAGGTGACGACCCGCGTTCCGTCGGCGGCTACCTGCTCCGGGCCCGGCTCGGCTCGGGCGGCATGGGTCGGGTGTACCTCTCCTACACGCCCGGCGGTCGCCCCGTCGCGATCAAGGTGATCCGCGGCGAGTTCGCCGACGACCCGGAGTTCCGCCGCCGCTTCCGCCAGGAGGTGGCCGCCGCCCAGCGCGTCCAGGGCCTGTACACCGCCCCCGTGATCGACACCGACGCGGACGCCGCGCAGCCGTGGTTGGCCACCGCCTACGTGCCGGGCCCCTCCCTGTACGAGGCCGTCTACCGGCACGGTCCGCTGCCCGCGGAGACCGTCCTGGTCCTGCTGGCCGGCGTCGCCGAGGCGCTCCAGTCGGTGCACCAGGCAGGCGTGATCCACCGCGACCTCAAGCCGTCCAACGTGATCCTGGCCGCCGACGGCCCGCGCGTGATCGACTTCGGCATCGCCCGCGCCGCCGACGCCACACCGCTCACCCGGACCGGGATGAGCATCGGGACCCCCGCGTTCATGGCCCCCGAGCAGGCCCGGGGGTTGCCCTCCAAGCCCGCCACCGACGTGTTCGCGCTCGGCTCGCTGGCCACCTACGCGGCCACCGGAATGTCCGCGTTCGGCGAGGGCACGGACAGCTCGGTGCTCTACCGCGTGGTCCACCAGGAACCCGAATTGTCGGCCGTACCCGCGCAGTTGTTGCCGGTCGTGCGTCGCTGCCTGGACAAGGACCCGGACCGCCGCCCGACCCCGCAGGAGGTGATCGAGCTGTGCCGGGTCGCCTCCGAGGGCACCCGGTTGCAGATCGGCGAGGGCTGGTTGCCGCCGACCCTGGTCGCCGAGGTCACCCGCCGGGTCAACGAACAACCGCCCAGGGCGCCCAAGGACCCGGCGGTGGGCCGCCGGCGCAAGCGCCGCGCGCTGATCGCGGCGGTCACCGTACTGGTCCTGGCCGCCGCCGGCGGCGGCCTGGCGCTCGGCCTGCGCGACAAGGACAAGGACGACAAGTCCCCTGCGGCAAAGGCCGATTCACAGACCCAGTCCCAGCCCCAGACCCAGTCCCCGAACGCCCCTGTCGGCGGCGTACCCGCCCCGACGGCCACCCCGAGCGCCAAACGCACCGGCGCCCCGACCACCGACCCCACCGGCACCGGCGCGCCGTCGATCGCGGCCCGCCCCGGCGAGAGCGCCACCGCGATCGCCACCGCCGGCGGCGTGGCCGAGGGCGGCGTGTTGTTCGAGCGGCAGTTGGACGTCCCCAACGGCTACTGCATCGGCCTGGGCTTCAGCAGCACGTGGAAGGGCAGTTGCACGCTGAACGACGGCGTCCTGTACTTCTACGCCGACGGCAACTACATCCAGGGCAAGGAGATGGTGCTGCTCGACCCGGGGCAGCCCAGCGACTTCCGGACCTGCCTGGGCGAGACCCGATACGCGAACGACAACCAACTGCCGTTCACCTACCTCAAGGTGGGCTCGGTGATCTGCACCAAGGACACCACCAACGGCCTGGTCGGCACCGTCCGGATCAACGAGATCCCGTCCACCTCGGGCCCCAGCCAGTACTGGAAGATCTCGATGACCGTCTGGCGCGGCCCGCGCGGCTGAGCCGACCACGCCCGAGGCGGCGCCGGGATCCCTCCCGACGCCGCCTCGCGCGCGTGTGCGAAGGCGCGCGTGTGCGGCCACGCAGGGGCTCGCACGAGCCGAGCCCCACCCCTGCCGAACCGGCCCTACTGCTGCCGCCCGCTGGTCACCCGATACGCGTCGAACACGCCCTCGACCCCGCGCACCGCCTTGAGCACGTGCCCCAGGTGCTTGGGGTCTCCCATCTCGAAGGTGAACCGGCTCACCGCGACCCGATCCCGGGTGGTGGCCACCGACGCGGACAGGATGTTCACGTGCTGGTCGGACAACACCCGGGTGATGTCCGACAACAGCCGCGAACGATCCAGCGCCTGCACCTCTATCGCGACCAGGAACACCGAGGACGCGGTCGGCGCCCACTCGACGTCGACGATGCGTTCGGACTGCTGGGACAACGACTCGACGTTGCCGCAGTCCTGCCGGTGCACCGAGACGCCGTTGCCCCGGGTGACGAAGCCGATGATCGGATCGCCCGGCACCGGCGTGCAGCAGCGGGACAGCTTGACCCAGATGTCGTCGACGCCCTTGACCACGACCCCGGGGTTCCCGGTCGAGCGGGGCCGACGGCGGGTCGTGGTCGGCCGGGTGGCCTCGGCCAGATCCTCCGACGCGCCCTCCTCGCCGCCGAGCGACTCGACCAGGCGCTGCACGATCGTCTGCGCCGAGACGTGCCCCTCCCCGATCGCCGCGTACAACGACGAGATGTCCGGGTAGCGCAGCTCGTGCGCGAGGGTGACCAGGGTGTCCCCGCCGCCGGACATCAACCGCTGCAACGGCAGGCCCTGCTTGCGCATGGCCCGGGTCAGGCCCTCCTTGCCCTGCTCGATCGCCTCCTCGCGGCGCTCCTTGGAGAACCACTGGCGGATCTTGTTGCGCGCCCTGGGCGACTTCACGAAGCCGAGCCAGTCGTGGCTCGGCGCCGCGGTCTCGCTCTTGGAGGTGAACACCTCGACCAGGTCGCCGTTGTCCAGCCGGCTCTCCAGCGGGACCAGCCGCCCGTTGACCCGGGCCCCGATCGTGCGGTGGCCGACCTCGGTGTGCACCGCGTAGGCGAAGTCGACCGGGGTCGAGCCGGCCGGCAGCGCTATCACGTCGCCCTTGGGCGTGAAGACGAAGACCTCCTGGCTGGAGAGGTCGAAGCGCAACGATTCCAGGAACTCGCCCGGATCCTCGGTCTCCCGCTGCCAGTCCAGGAGCTGGCGCAGCCAGGCCATGTCGTTGGCCGGGTTCTCGCCCTTGCGCGCGGGCTTGGCGTCGGTCTTCGCCGCACCCTTGGCGCCGACCGCCTCGGCCTTGTACTTCCAGTGCGCGGCGATGCCGTACTCGGCCCGGCGGTGCATGTCGAAGGTGCGGATCTGCAACTCGACCGGCTTGCCCTCGGGGCCGATCACCGTCGTGTGCAGGGACTGGTACATGTTGAACTTGGGCATCGCGATGTAGTCCTTGAACCGCCCCGGCACCGGGTTCCAGCGCGCGTGGATGGTGCCCAGCGCCGCGTAGCAGTCCCGGACCGAGTCGACCAGGACCCGGATGCCCACCAGGTCGTAGATCTCGGTGAACTCGCGACCGCGCACGATCATCTTCTGGTAGACCGAGTAGTAGTGCTTGGGCCGCCCGGTGACCGTGGCCTTGATCCGCGCCGAGCGCAGATCGCCCTGCACCTGATCGGTGACCAGGGCCAGGTATTCGTCCCGCTTGGGTGCCCGCTCGGCGACCAGGCGCACGATCTCGTCGTACATCTTGGGGTAGAGGATGGCGAACGCCAGGTCCTCCAGCTCCCACTTGATCGTGTTCATCCCCAGCCGGTGCGCCAGCGGGGCGTAGATCTCCAGCGTCTCGCGGGCCTTGCGCTCCTGCTTCTCCCGCTTGAGGTAGCGCATCGTGCGCATGTTGTGCAGCCGGTCGGCGAGCTTGATCACCAGGACCCGGGGGTCCTTGGCCATCGCGATGACCATCTTGCGCACGGTCTCGGCCTGCGCCGCCTCGCCGAACTTGACCTTGTCCAGCTTGGTCACGCCGTCCACGAGCATCGCCACGGTGTCGCCGAAATCGCGGCGCAGCGCGTCCAGCCCGTAGTCGGTGTCCTCGACGGTGTCGTGCAGCAGCCCCGCCATCAGCGTCGGCGGGTCCATCCCCAGCTCGGCCAGGATGCTGGCCACCGCGAGCGGGTGGGTGATGTACGGGTCGCCGCTCTTGCGCCGCTGGCCGCGGTGCCAGCGCTCGGCGGTGGTGTACGCCCGCTCGATCTGGCGCAGGTCGGCCTTGGGGTCGTTGACCCGGACCACCCGCAGCAGCGGCTCCAGAACCGGGTTGTAGACGCTGTTGCGCTGCACGCCCAGCCTGGCCAGCCGGGCCCGGACCCGGCTGGGGCCGTCCACCCGCAACGAGCGCGAGCGCTCGGTACCGGTGCCGCGCGAGGCGCCGGCGGGGCTCGGTGCCGCCTTGGCCGCCGGTCTGGGTCCCCTGGCCTCGGGCCCGGCCGCGCCGGCGGCGGGTCCGCTGTGGCCGTCGCTGCCTCGGGGACCGTCGGCGCTGTCCTCGGCCGGTGCCCGGTCCGCGCGCGATCCGCCCGATTCGGGGTGGTCCGCCGCGGCGTCCGGTGGTTCGCCCGAGCCCGATCCGGCCGGGCCCGGGTCGGCCGCGGCCGACCGTTCGGCGGGCGCCTGCCCGCCGCCCTCACCCGGTGGCAGCGCAGGCGTCGCGGGCGCCGCGTCGGGCCGGGCCCGGCCGGCGGCCTCGTCGGCTCCTCCGGCGCCCACCGGAGGATGGCCCGAGGGGCCCGGTGTGGCACGTGTGGCGTCGTCCGAGGGAGCCGCGTGTTCGACGGCATCCCCCGAGGACGACGCGACGGGCGCGACCTCGTCCGGCAAGGGAACTCCTCCCACAGATGACGGAACTTCCATCGTACTGACCCACGCCCTCACGACTCGGCCATCCGGAACGGCAGCCACCGCGACGCCGAAGGCCGAAGGCTCCCCACCCGGGGTGCCTCCGGCCTTCGACGACACGCCTTCGGCGGCGTGTCAAACGACGATGAACGACTCCAGCGTGCCTTCCGGCAACACCGGCGCGAGCCGTGCCCGGCCGCCCAGGAAGCCGAGCTCGAGGAGCACCTCGACCCCCACCACCTGCGCGCCGGACCGCCCGATCAGGTCGATCGTGGCCTCGACGGTCCCGCCGGTGGCGAGCACGTCGTCGATCACGAGCACCCGGTCACCGGGCTCGAACGCGTCCTGGTGCACCTCCAGGGTGGCCGAACCGTACTCCAGGTCGTAGGACTGCGCGTGGGTCGCGCACGGCAGCTTGCCCGCCTTGCGGACCGGAACGAATCCCGCCTGGGCGCGGTAGGCCACCGGGGCGGCCAGGATGAAGCCTCGGGCCTCGATCCCGACCACCTTGTCCACCCGGTCCCGGCAGCGCTCGGCCAGCGCGTCGACCAGGGCCGCGAACGCGACCGGATCGGCCAGCAGCAGCGAGATGTCCTTGAACACCACGCCCGGCTGCGGCCAGTCCGGCACGTCCCGGATCCGGCTCTCCAGGAGCTTGCGCAGTTCCTCGTCGGCCATCAGCGCTTCCTCTTGCCGCCGGGACGGGTCCGTGCCCGACCGCGCGAGGCGCCCGCCCGCGGCGCACCGCCCTGCGCGGGTACGGTCTCGTCGTCGCCCGGTTCGGCCGTCTCGTCCACGTCCGGGTGGCCCTCGGCCTCGTCCGCGGGAATCCCGGAGGCTTCGCCGGCCTTGGCCGCCTTCGCCTCGGACGCCCGACGCTGGGCCACCTTCTTCGCGAGTTGCCGCATCTCCGGCGACCGCTCCTTGAGGTCGGCCAGGATCGGCGTGGCGATGAAGATCGACGAGAACGCACCGGCGGCCAGACCCACGAACAGCGACAGCGCGATGTCCTTGAGCATGCCCGCGCCGAGCAGACCGCCACCGACGAACAGCAGCGACGCCACCGGCAGCAGCGCGACCACCGTGGTGTTGATGGAGCGCACCAGGGTCTGGTTCAGACCCGCGTTGGCCGCCTCGCTGTAGGTGAGCTTGGTCTGCTTGGTGATGTTCTTGGCGTTCTCCTTGACCGTGTCGAACACCACGACGGTGTCGTACAGGGAGTAACCGAGAATCGTCAGCAGACCGATCACCGTGCCCGGCGTCACCTCGAAGCCCACCAGCGCGTACACACCGATGGTGATCACGATGTCGTGGATCAGCGCGACCAGCGCCGCCACGGCCATCCGCCACTCGAAGGCGAAGGTGAGGTAGATCACCACCAGGATCATGAAGATCACCAGGCCCTGCAGGGCCTTCTTGGAGATCTCCTTGCCCCAGCTCGGACCGACCACCTGCGTGTTGACCTTGTCCGGCGCGACCTTGAGGTCCTTGGCGATGGCCGCCGCGACCTGCTTGGTCTTGTCCGCGTCCGACTCGGCGATCTGGATCCGCAGGCCGTCGCCGCCGACCTTCTGCACTATGGCGTCGGTGCCGTCGGTGAACGGCGCCACCGCCTCGCGGGCGTCGTTCTGCGAGGCCGAGGTGTGCTCGATCGTGTAGACCGAGCCGCCCTTGAACTCGATGCCCTGGTGCAGCCCGCGGCCGAGCAGACCGCCGACCGCGAGCAGCAGGATCAGCGCGGAGATCGAGTACCACAACTTCTTGCGGCCGACGAAGTCGAACGAGACGTCGCCGTGGTGCAGCCGGACACCGATGGTCTTGAGGTCACCGAAGCGACTCATCACGCCTCCTTGACGCCGGCAGCGCGCCCACGCGGGCGACGGCTGCGATACGACTGGCGCTGATTGGCACCGAGCGCTTCGGGATCGAGGCCGGACCACTTGTGGCCGTCCGCGAAGAACTTGCGCTTGGCGAGGATCGTCATGAGCGGCTTGGTGAACAGGAACACCACCACGACGTCGAGCAGCGTGGTCAGGCCGAGGGTGAAGGCGAAGCCCTGGACCTTGCCGACCGAGACGACGTAGAGCACCGCGGCGGCCAGGAACGACACCGCGTCGGACACCAGGATGGTGCGCCGGGCCCGGGGCCACGCCTTCTCCACGGCGGGTCGCAACGTGCGACCCTCGCGGATCTCGTCCCGGATCCGCTCGAAGTACACGATGAACGAGTCCACCGTGATACCGATCGCGGCAATCGCGCCACACACCGCCGGCAGGTTGAGTGCGAAGCCGATACTTCGGCCCAGCAGACACATGATGGCGTAGGTGAGGGCCGCCGAGACCGCCAGACTCGCGATGCTCACCAGGCCGAGGCCCCGGTAGTAGAACAGCGAGTACAGGATGACCAGGACGATGCCGATCGCACCCGCGATCAGACCGCCCTTGAGCTGGTCACCACCCAGCGACGCGGACACCGTGGTCACGTCGCTCTTGGTGAAGGACAGCGGGAGCGCGCCGTACTTGAGCACGTTCTCCAGGTCCTTGGCCGAGCTGCGGGTGAAGTTGCCCGAGATCACGGCGCTGCCGCCGGGGATCTCCGACTTCACCGACGGTGCGGAGACGACCACACCGTCCAGGTCGATCGCGAAGCGGTTGGTCGGGTACTTGCCCGCCGCCAGGTCACCGGTGATCTTGGTGAACTTGTTGGTGCCCGCGTCGGTGAACTTCAGCTCGACTTCCCAGCCGCCGACACTGCCGTTCTGCGGGAGCTGTGCCTTCGAGGAGGCCACGTCGGTGCCGGGGATCAGCACCGGTCCGAGGATGTACTTCTCCTCGCCGTCGCCCTGATCGCGACTGCACGCCACGGTCGGCTTGTCCTCCGGGGCCGGCACCGGGCCGAGGCCGCGGTTCTCCGGGAGGGTGCAGTCCAGGTTGTTGTACTTCGCGCGCAGCTCCGGCGTGATGCCGTTCGCGTCGGCTCCGGCCGGCGGGGTGCTCGCCGGAGGCGTCGCGGGCGGCGTGCTCGCGGGCGGCGACGACGGCGGCGGCGTCGGAGCGCCGGACGCGTCCTTCAGGTTCGGGATGACCCGACCCTGCGGCTTGCCCGACTGGGTCGCGGGCGGCGTGCTCGCGGACGGCGCGCCGGCCGACGGAGCGCCGGTCGGCGGGGTGCTCGCGGGCGGCGTCGACGGCGGGGTCAGCGGCAGCTTGGTACCACCCTGGGGGGTGATCGGCGTGGCCTCCAGAACGGGGCGGAAGAACAGCTTCGCGGTCTGGCCGACCTGCTCCGCCGTCTCCTTCTCGTTCTTGCCCTTGGGGATGCTGATGACGATGTTGCGGTCGCCCTCGGTCTGCACCTCCGCCTCGGACACACCGAACGCGTTGACGCGCTGGCGGATGATCTCCACCGCGGTCTGCATGTTCGACTTGTTGACCGCACCGTTGCGGCCCTGGTCGGCCTTGGCGGTGAGCGTGACACTGGTGCCGCCCGCGAGGTCGATGCCCAGACGTGGGGTCTTGTCCCCGGTCGAGAACATGATCGCGTAGAGCGCGACGATCACGACCCCGATGAAGGCCAGGACCCGTCCCGGGTGCCCTCGGGAACTCGATTTCGGTGCTGCCACCTTCGCCCAATCTCCCTCTCGATGCCGCCGCGGGCGGGCTTGCGCCACGGTCCGTCGGCACGGCACGGCGTCCGGCAGGATGCCGGACGCTGTCGTATCCGGGGTGTCACCCCCGGTCACCTGACTGTATTGCGCTGCGGCGGTCCGGGGACCACCGCATTCACCACGAGCCGAACTAGTCCTGCTTGTCGTCCTTGCGCAACCGGTCGGCTGCCTCGGGCGCCTTGCTCGCGCCCTCGGCCTTGCCGGCATCCACGGTCTTGGTGTCCTCGGCCTCGGCGTCCGCAGCGGCTTCGGGCTTCTTGTCGAGCTTTACGACGTCGTCGCCGGCCTCGGCCTCGGCGTCGTCTTCGTGCTCGTCGTCGGCCTCGTCGTCCTCACCCGAGGACAGGACGGCGGCGATGGCGCTCTTGACGAAGCGGCAGTGCACGTCGGGCGCGACCTCAAGGATGACGGAATCGTCCTCCACCTCGGTGACCGTCGCGTACAGCCCCGCGATGGTGCGGACCTCGGCGCCCGGGACCAGCGAGTTCTGCGTTTCCATGGCCTGTCGCTGGCGTGCCTTCCCGGGCTTGATGATCAGGAAGTAGAACACCACGACGATGATTACTGGCAGGAGGAGGGTAAGCGGGTCCACGGCTTGAAACGATTCCTTCCCAAGGCCGCTCGGCGGCCCGGACGGTGACACTCGGCCGGCCACGGTGCGGCGGCCTCGGCGGAGTCTAGACGGGTACTTACTACAGGAACAACGACTACCGACCGCGTGCGTTCCCGACGCGCACCGGCCTTACTCGGTTGCATCCTTACCGGTCACGGCGCCGTTGTCGAACAACACGCTCTGTTGTGCACCGTGCTGCCCGGGCAGCGCGCCCTGCGGCGGGTTGAGCCCCAGATGCAGCCAGGCCTTCGCGGTGGCCACCCGACCGCGCGGGGTGCGGGCCAGGAAACCGCTGCGGACCAGGAACGGTTCGGCGACCTCCTCGACCGTCTCGGTCTCCTCGCCGACCGCCACGGCCAGGGTGGACAGGCCCACCGGACCTCCGCCGAACAGGGTGGTCAGCGCCTGCAACACGGCCCGGTCCAGCCGATCCAGGCCCAGCGCGTCCACCTCGTAGACGTCCAGCGCACGCGCGGCGATGTCCCGATCGACCTTGCCGTTCGCCCGGACCTGGGCGTAGTCGCGGACCCGGCGCAGCAGCCGGTTGGCGATCCGCGGCGTGCCGCGCGAGCGGCCGGCGATCTCGGCGCCGCCCTCGGCGGACAGTTCGACGTCGAGCAATCTTGCCGAGCGGTTCAGCACCCGTTCGAGTTCGGCGGGCGCGTAGAAGTCCATGTGGCCGGTGAAGCCGAACCGGTCGCGCAGCGGCGGTGGCAACAACCCCGCCCGGGTGGTGGCGCCCACCAGGGTGAACGGCGGCAGGTCGAGCGGGATCGCGGTGGCGCCGGGGCCCTTGCCGACGATGATGTCGACCCGGAAGTCCTCCATCGCCATGTAGAGCATCTCCTCGGCGGGCCGCGACATCCGGTGGATCTCGTCGAGGAAGAGCACCTCGCCCTCGGACAACGAGGACAGGATCGCGGCCAGATCGCCGGCGTGCTGGATCGCCGGGCCGGAGGTGATCCGGATCGGCACCCCCATCTCGGCCGCGATGATCATCGACAGCGTGGTCTTGCCGAGTCCGGGCGGGCCGGACAGGAGCACGTGATCGGCGGTGCCGCCGCGGCCGAGGGCCGCGGTCAGCACCAGGGACAACTGCTCGCGCACCCGCTCCTGGCCGATGAACTCGTCCAGGTTCTTCGGCCGCAGCGCGGCCTCGACGGCCTGGTCCTCGCCGTCCGCCTCGGCGGTCACCAGGCGTTCGCCGTCCTGCGTCATCGTGTTCCGCCCATGGTCGTGTTCGTGCGGCCTGCGTTCATCCTGCCCGACCCGGGCGACACGGTGTCGTCGCGCCGGACCGGGCCCGGGGGTCGCCCCCGGCGGCTCATCGGCGGTTCAGGCCGCGCAGGGCCGCCTTGAGCAACGCGCCGATGTCGGGCGTGGCCGACGCCTCCGCCTCGGCGGTCACCGAGACGACCGCGTCGTCCGCCTCGCGCGTCGCATAGCCCAGGCCGACCAGCGCGGCGTGCAACTGATCCCGCCAACCCGCGCTCACGGGGGCGCCGACGCCGAGCGCGGCGCCCGTGCCGGTGGGTGCGCCGAGCTTGTCCTTCAGGTCCAGGAGCAACTTCTGCGCGCCCTTGGGGCCGATCCCGGGCACGGCGGTGAGCGCCTTGGCGTCCTTGCCCGCGACCGCGGCCCGCAGCGCGTCCGGGCTGTAGACCCCGAGCATCGCCAGGGCCAGCTTCGGCCCCACCCCGTTGGCGGTCTGCAACACCTCGAATGTGCGCTTCTCGTCGTCGTCGGCGAAGCCGAACAGGGTGAGCGAGTCCTCCCGCACCACCAGCGACGTGGCCAGCCGGGCCGCCACGCCGACGCGCAGCGTGGCCAGCGTGGTGGGCGTGCACTGCACGGCCAGGCCGACCCCGCCGACCTCGACGACGGCGGTGTCCGGGCCGAGGCCGGCCACCGTTCCGGAGACGAACGCGATCACCCGAGTGCTCCTGCTTGGCTAGTGGTACGGGGGCCGGCGGCCCGAAGGTCGCTCGGGCCGGGTCCGGTCATCGGCGGGTGCCGCGCGGCAGCCGTGCGGTGGGGGTGCGGGCCGCGGCCACCGCCGCGGCGAGCCGGTCGGAGGCGCCGCCGCGCCAGATGTGACAGATCGCCAGCGCGACCGCGTCGGCGGCGTCCGCCGGTTTCGGCGGGCCGTCCAGACGCAGGATACGGGTCACCATCGCACCGATCTGGGCCTTGTCGGCGCGCCCGCTGCCGGTCACCGCGGCCTTGACCTCGCTCGGCGTGTGCAGCGTCACCGGCAGACCGCGCCGCGCGGCACACACGATCGCCACGGCGGACGCCTGCGCGGTGCCCATCACGGTGCTCACGTTGTGCTGGCTGAAGACCCGCTCGACCGCGACGCAGTCCGGTCGGTGCCGGTCCAGCCACTCCTCGATGCCCTGCTCGATGCCCAACAGCCGCGCGTCGATCGACGCCTCGGCGGGCGTGCGCACCACGCCCGCCTCGATCATCCGCAGTGGTTTGCCGACCGCGCCGTCGACGACACCGACGCCGCATCGGGTCAGACCGGGGTCGACCCCCAAGACCCGCATGCCGCGCCCCTCTCGTCCCGCCTGGCATCGCATCGCCCGGGCGGCGGCGGGCCGGCGTGTTGCCGACACTCCGCTCCCGCCCCTGCGATCGAGCCGAACCCGCCCGATACGAACATCTGTTCGCCCGACAAACCCTAGTGCAGCCGCGCCGATGCCCTCGGTACCGCCACTCCGTGATCACCCGTTCGAGCGACACGTACGCTTGTCCCGGTCGATAACGCCCCGATGACAGCCCTGTGACGATCGTTCCCCAAGCGGCCCGGTCGCCGCACGGGAGCCCGCACAGGCGACGCTAGGGTCGGTTGGAGACTGCCCCCGCTCGCCGCCCGGAAGGTTTTCATGCCGTCGCCGTCCATGCCGGTCGCCGAGACCCCGCCGGCCGCCGAGAAGGGTGCGATCAGGATGCCGGGGCGCTCCGACAGCGTCCTCGCCGACGGCCTCGCCGACCGCCTGCGCGCCGGTGCCGGCGACTTCGCCCGCCGCGCGCGTGCCTCGTTCCGCCCCGCCCGCACGGCGGTGTTCGGCTATCTGATCGCGCGCGCGATCAACCTCGTGGTGCTCGGCGTGATGGCGTTGGCGGCCGGCAAGCCGTTCTGGTCCATGGTCGGCTCGTGGGACGGCGTCTGGTTCCGCGACATCGCGGACTTCGGCTACGTCGACAAGATCCCGGTCTCGCCGGCCGGCAAGCCGTACTGGACCAACGTCGAGTTCTTCCCCGGCTACCCCTGGGCGGTCCGCCTCGTCGGCGACCTCACCGGCCTGTCCGCGCTCAACGCCGGCATGGTCGTCACCGTCTCGTCCGGCGCGGTCGCGGCCTGGGGGCTGTACGCGCTCGGGCGCGAACTCACCGGCAACCACCGGGTGGCCACCCTGTTCGCGCTCCTGTGGGGCGTCGCGCCGGGCTCGATGGTGCTCACCATGGTCTACTCCGAGGCGCTGTTCGTGGCCTTCGCGTCCTGGGGCCTGCTGGCCGTGGTGCGCCGCCGGTGGACCCTGGCCTGCGTGTTGTGCCTGTTCGCCGGCCTGACCCGGAACACCGCGTTCGGCCTGGTCGCGGCGCTGGGCGTGGCCGCCCTGGCGATCGTGCTGGAGCGGCGCGAGGACGGCACCCGGGTCGGCCTGCTGGCGCCGCAGTCCCGCCGCCCGGTGCTCGCCACCCTGATCTCGCCGCTGGCCTGCGTGGGCTTCATCGCCTGGGTGGGCTGGCTGGCCGGGCGGCCCGACGGCTGGGTCTGGATCCAGGACAAGGCGTTCAACCTGCGCTTCGACGGGGGCATAAGCACCGTCCAGTGGATGGCCAAGTACCTCACCCACCTGGGCCGACCGATCTACGTGGTCTGCACGTTCGTGATCATCCTGTCCGTGGCACTGATGATCTGGTCCTTTCGGGACCGCCGAATCCCGCTGCCGGTGCACATCTACGGCGGCGTGGTGATGTTCCTGGCGCTGACCACGAGCAACGGCTGGTTCTTCCACTCCAAGCCGCGCTTCATGTTGCCCGCCTTCACCATCGCGCTGCCGCTGGCCCGGCTGATGGCCAAGTGGCCGCGCGGGCTGGTGATCTCGGTGCTGGTCGCCGGAGCGGCGTTCGCCGGGTGGTACGTGAGCTTCCTGCTGTACGTGATAAACACCAACCCGTAGCGCCCCCGAGGGGACCGGTAACGCGCGAGGGGCCGGCGGCAGTTGCCGCCGGCCCCCTCGACGAGCGCGCTATTCGCCGTTGATGCTTTCCATGATCTCGTCCGAGACGTCGAAGTTCGCCCAGACGTCCTGGACGTCGTCGCTGTCCTCCAGCGCCTCGATCAGCCGGAAGATCTTGCGCGCGCCCTCTTCGTCCAGCTCGACCGAGACGCTGGGGATGAAGTTGGCGTCGGCCGAGTCGTAGTCGATCCCGGCGTCCACGAGCGCGGTCCGCACGCCGACCATGTCGGTCGCCTCGCTGACCACCTCGTAGGTCTCGCCGAGGTCGTTGACCTCCTCGGCACCGGCGTCGAGCACCGCGCCCAGCACGTCGTCCTCGCTCAGGTCGTTCTTCGGCACGATCACGACACCCTTGCGGGTGAACATGTACGACACCGAGCCGGGGTCGGCCATCGAGCCGCCGTTGCGCGTCATCGCGACCCGCACGTCCGACGCCGCGCGGTTGCGGTTGTCGGTGAGGCACTCGATCAGCACCGCGACACCGTTCGGTCCGTACCCCTCGTACGTGATCGACTGGTAGTCGGCGCCGCCGGCCTCCGCACCGGAGCCGCGCTTGACCGCGCGGTCGATGTTGTCGTTCGGGACCGAGGACTTCTTGGCCTTCTGAATGGCGTCATAGAGCGTCGGGTTGCCGGCGATGTCACCGCCGCCGGTGCGCGCCGCCACCTCGACGTTCTTGATCAGCTTGGCGAAGAGCTTTCCGCGCCTGGCGTCGATGACGGCCTTTTTGTGCTTGGTGGTCGCCCACTTCGAGTGGCCGGACATCCGCCTCTACTCCTTCGGGTCGCGGGTGCACTGCACGGGCCTGTACAGGCTGGAAGATCCTACCGGCGCGCGAGCTCAGAGCGTGGCACGGACCATGTCCACGAAGTACGCGTGCACCCGCCGATCGGGGGTGAGCTCGGGGTGGAAGGACGTCGCGAGCAGGTTTCCCTGGCGCACCGCGACGATGCGGTCCGCGTACGGCTCGGCGGTCAGTCGGGCGAGCACCTCGACCTCCGCGCCGACCGACTCGACCCACGGGGCGCGGATGAACACGCCGTGCATGGGGTCGCCGCCGGTCAGTCCCTCGAACGGGACGTCCGCCTCGAACGAGTCGTTCTGTCGGCCGAACGCGTTGCGCCGCACGATCATGTCGATCCCGCCGACCGTCTCCTGGTCCTCGCGGCCGTCCAGGATCTTGTCGGCGAGCATGATCATGCCCGCGCACGAGCCGTAGACCGGCATGCCGCCCGCGACCCGCTCGCGCAGCGCCGGGAACAGCCCGAAGGACACCGCGAGCTTGGACATCGTGGTCGACTCGCCGCCGGGTATGACCAGCGCGTCGAGTTCGGCGAACTCCTCGACCTTGCGCACCGGGCGTGCGATCGCGTCGAGTTCGGCCAGCGCGATGGCGTGCTCGCGAACGTCGCCCTGGAGGGCGAGGACACCGATGATGGGGGTGGTGGACACGTCAACCTCGTCCGGTCGTAGGTACCGAGCCGGGCCCGAACGCGATCGCGTCCGGGCCCGGCTCACAGCTTTTCGAGTGTTCGAGTGCTTCGAAGTCCTCGACGGGGCGGGGACTACCAGCCGCGGCCGGCGTAGCGCTGCTCGGCCGGGAGGGTGTCGATGTTGATGCCGACCATCGCCTCGCCCAGGCCGCGCGAGACCTTGGCGATCACGTCCGGGTCGTCGAAGTGCAGGGTCGCGTCCACGATCGCCTTGGCCCGCTTGGCCGGGTCGCCGGACTTGAAGATGCCCGAGCCGACGAACACACCCTCGGCGCCGAGCTGCATCATCATCGACGCGTCGGCCGGGGTGGCGATGCCGCCCGCGGTGAACAGCACGACGGGCAGCTTGCCGGCCTCGGCGACCTCCTTGACCAGCGCGTACGGCGCCTGGAGGTTCTTCGCGGCGACGAACAGCTCGTCCTCGTCCAGCACCGAGAGCTGCTTGATGTCCTTGAGGATGGTGCGCATGTGGCGGGTGGCCTCGACCACGTTGCCGGTGCCGGCCTCACCCTTGGAGCGGATCATCGCCGCGCCCTCGGTGATCCGGCGCAGCGCCTCGCCGAGGTTGGTCGCGCCACACACGAAGGGGGTGGTGAACTTCCACTTGTTGATGTGGTTCGACTCGTCGGCCGGGGTCAGCACCTCGGACTCGTCGATGTAGTCCACGCCGAGCGACTGCAGCACCTGGGCCTCGGCGAAGTGGCCGATCCGGGCCTTGGCCATCACCGGGATGGACACGGCGCCGATGATGCCGTCGATCATGTCCGGGTCGGACATGCGCGCGACGCCGCCGTCCTTGCGGATGTCGGCGGGCACGCGCTCGAGCGCCATGACGGCGACCGCGCCCGCGTCCTCGGCGATCTTGGCCTGCTCGGCGTTGACGACGTCCATGATCACGCCGCCCTTGAGCTGCTCGGCCATGCCGCGCTTGACCAGGTCGGTGCCGGTCTGGGGGCTTGCGGGGGTGGTGGACACGGATGACCTCACACGGGTGCGAACGACGACGGTTGGCTCCATCGTACGGGTGAGGTGGATCCTAATGTCATGCCACCCCGGCGAATTACCCGGGCCAATCTGTCCACGGTGGCCTTTGCGTGGCTCCCGTCAGGACCCACCGGGCTGCAAAGTGCGCGGCTCCTCGTCGTCCATCTCGAAGGTGACCGGGTACGGGGCATGGCCCGCCAACCGCAGATAGCGCACCAACCGGTGTCGGCGCACCGCGCGGGCGCCGCGGACCGCGTCGTTGTGAAAGCGCCGGGCCATCGGCACGCGCCGTACCGCGGTCTGCAGTTCGGTGACCAGTTCCGCGCCGCCGGGTCGGGCCCGCAGGTCCTCCGCCTGGGCGGGGTCCTCGAACAGGAACCGCAACGCGCGGGTCAGGTCGCTCTCCGCCACCTCGCGCTCGTCCTCGGCCGCGTTCCGCGCCTCGTGCGCGGCACCGGCCAACACGAGCGAGGAGGCCGGATCGAGCAATCCGGAGGTGGCGATCTCCTGCGCGACCGCCGACCGCCGCAACAACTGCGCGTCCAACGCGGCCCGACTCGAATCCACCCGCGCATGCAGCCGATCCAGCCGCCCGGCGGTCCAACTCAAATACACACCAACCGCAAGCACCGCGAGCAGGACCCAGATGACAGTCATCACCCGGCGACCCTAATACCCCCCACCCCAGCCAACCTTCGAGCCCAACCCGACCCGCCCAAACCACCCGACCAACGCCCGACCCCACCAGCCGCCCGACGCCCGAGACCACCGTCCAGCCCAACCAACCCAGCCCGCCCGACGCCCGAGACCACCCTGGACGCGACCAATCCAGCCCGGCCGGCGTTTGAGGCCAACCCAACCCGACCAATCCAGCCCGGCCGGCGTTTGAGGCCAACCCAGCCCGGCCGGCGCTAGAGGCCACCCCCGCTACGCCGCCGGCGCCCCCGCCGTGACCGTCTCGTACACGCCCAGGATGTCCGTCCCGACCGTCCCCCAGTCGTACCGCTGCACATGCTTGCGCCCGACCTCCCGCAACATCTCCCGCCGCTCGGGATCCCGAAGCAACCCCACCGCGGCAGCGGCAAGCGCCGAGGCGTCCTCCACCGCGAACAACTCCCCCGCCCGCCCCCCGTCCAGCACCTGACGAAACGCGTCCAGGTCACTGGCCAGCACCGGCGCCGACGCCGACATCGCCTCGACCAGGATGATCCCGAAGCTCTCGCCACCGGTGTTGGGCGCCACGTAGACGTCCACGCTGCGCAACAACCGCGCCTTGTCCAGGTCGCTGACCATGCCCAGGAAGGTGACCTGTCCGCGCAACGCCTCCGGCAGGTCCTCCACCGCCTGTTCGGCGTCCCCTCGCCCGGCCACCAGCAGCCGTACGCCCGGGAACGCCTCGACGATCCGCGGGAACGCCTCGATCAGCGTGGGCAGTCCCTTGCGCGATTCGTCGATCCGCCCGATGAAGCCGATGGTCGGCGCCTCGGGTGTGCCCTGCCACGTGGGCTCCACGGGTGCGTCGGCGAAGAAGCCGACATCCACGCCGTTGGGGATGACCACCGCGTCGCCGCCGAGGTGTTCGACCAGGGTGCGGCGCGCGTACTCGCTGACCGCGATCCGGGCGCTGATCTTCTCCAACGCGGGTTGCAGGATCGGGTAGGCCGCGATCATCGCCCGCGAGCGGGGGTTGGAGGTGTGGAAGGTGGCCACCACCGGGCCGGAGGCCGCCCAGCAGGCGAGCAACGACAGGCTGGGCGTGGCCGGTTCGTGGATGTGCAGCACGTCGAAGTGCCCGTCGTGGATCCACCGCCGCACCCGCGCGGCGGACAGGAAGCCGAAGTTGAGCCGGGCCACCGAGCCGTTGTAGCGCACCGGTACCGCTCGCCCGGCCGGCACCACGTAGTCCGGCAGCGGGGTGTCGTCGTCCGCCGGCGCCAGCACCGACACCTCGTGCCCACGCGCGATCAGGTTCGCCGCGAGATCCCGCACGTGGTACTGCACACCGCCCGGCACGTCCCACGAGTAGGGGCACACGACGCCGATTCTCACTTGGCCTCCCCGATCCGGGCGAGCCGGCGTCGGTCCAGGTCGTCGAGCCACAGCGGCTGAAGCATGTGCCAGTCCTGCGGGTCGCGCGCGATCCCCCGGGCGTAGGCGTCCGCGACCTGCTGGGTCATCACCGCGATCTTCTCCCGGCGGGTGCCCTCGGCGGGCACCACGACCTCGGGGTGCAGCGTGCCCCGGATGACCTTGCCGTCCCACGGGAGGGTGACCGGAATCAGCGCCGCGCCGGTCTGCAGGGCCAGCGCGGCCGGCCCCGCGGCCATCCGGGTCTGCTCGCCGAAGAAGGTCACCGGCACGCCGGCGGTGGTCAGGTCGCGGTCGGAGAGCAGGCACAACAACCGACCCGCGCGCAGCCGCCGCGCCAGCGTGCCGAACGTGTTGCCGTCGCCGCCGGTGAGCGGCAGCACCTCCATGCCCAGCGACTCGCGATAGTCCAGGAAGCGCCGGTACAGGGATTCCGGCTTCAGTCGTTCGGCGACCGTGGTGAACGGATAGCCCTTGAGCGTGATCCAGGCGCCGGCGTGGTCCCAGTTGCCCATATGCGGCAGCGCGAAGATCACCCCCTTGCCGCGGGCGCTGCACTTGTCCAACAGCGTCAGGTCGCACTCCATCCGGGCCAGCACCGTCTCGCGGTCCCACACCGGCAGCCGGAACGCCTCCTGGTAGTAGCGCAGGTAGGAGCGCATGCCCTCGCGGGAGAGCGCGCGAAGTTGCTCGGGCGTGGCATCGGGCCCCACGACCCGACGCAGATTGGCCTCCAACTGGAGCACGCCGCCGCCGCGTCGTCGCCAGACCAGGTCGGCGATCCGGCGGAAGGCGGCCGTGGCGACCGGCTCGGGCAGCCGCTTGACCACCGACCAGCCCAGGGCGTACCCGGTGTCGGCCAGCCGCTGCCCGACGTCGGTCACGGCTTGTCACCTCCGGACACCGCGTTGTCGATCGCGGATGCCGAGCGATGGATCGCGATCATCCGCTGGAAGACCGTGATCAGGCTGCCCACCGCGATGAACCACAGTGCGGCCTCCTGGATGTACGGCACACCCATTCCGTCGAGACCGGTGGCCACCAGCGAGATGACCAGTCGCTCGGCCCGCTCGATCAGTCCGGAGACGTCGCAGGCCAGACCCAGGCTCTCGGCCCTGGCCTTGGAGTACGACACGACCTGGCCGGACCCGAGGCAGAAGATCGCCAGGATGCACATGCGCAGGTTGTCGCCGTCGCCGGCGAACCAGATCGCCAGCGCGCCGAAGATCGCGGCGTCCGCGACCCGGTCCAGCGTGGAGTCGAGGAAGGCCCCCCATTTGGTCGAGCGGCCCAACTGGCGCGCCATGTTGCCGTCGACCAGGTCGGAGAAGATGAACGCGGTGATGACGAGCGTGCCGGTGAGGAACCAGCCGATCGGGAAGAACACCAGCGCCGCGACGACCACCCCGAGGGTGCCGATCAGCGTCACCGTGTCCGGACTCACGTTGTGACGCAGCAGAAAGCTCGCGAACGGGGTGAGCACACGCGTGAAGAAGGCACGAGCGTATTTGTTGAGCATCGCCTTCCCGAAGGATTGCCGGGGCGGCGGGGGATCCGGTGGACTCGACCCGCCTGGTGCGCCCATCGTACTGACGCGGTCGTGCCTCCCGAGCCCCCCGTCGCCCGGGCGTGCCGCGTTGGAGAACATCACGTACGGCGAGGACACTTGTACTCGGTCGGACGTCGGGGCAATGCTGCCGTTCAGGAATCGATTTGCGGACGTTGGCGTACCGACGACCGACTTGCACCTGCGCGTCCCGGGGACGTCGACGACGACCACATCGGATGGACAACCAGGAGGTGGCACATGGCGGATAAATCCGGAGCAAACGCCGGAACCGTCGGCAGGGTAACCGCGCCGGCGAGCCCGGACTCGGTGCGCAACGTGGTGCTGGTGGGCCACACGGGGGCGGGCAAGACGACATTGGTGGAGTCCCTGCTCGTGGCGACCGGGACGATTCCCCGGGCCGGTCGCGTCGAGGACGGGACGACCGTGTCCGACTTCGAGGACATCGAACACCGCCAGCACCGCTCGGTGGCGCTGTCCCTGTCCCCCGTCGAATTCGACGGCGTGAAGATCAACCTGCTCGACACCCCCGGCTACGCGGACTTCGTCGGCGACCTGCGGGCGGGCCTGCGCGCCGCGGACGCCGCGCTGTTCGTGGTCTCGGCCGCGGACGGCGTGGACGGCTCGACCCGGATGCTCTGGGACGAGTGCGCCTCGGTCGGCATGCCCCGCGCGATCGTGATCACCAAGCTCGACCAGGCGCGCGCCGACTTCGACGAGATGGTGCTGATCTGCCAGCGGGTGTTCGGCGACCCCGACTCGGACACCGTGTTGCCGCTCTACCTGCCGCTGCACGGCGAGGACGAGAGCGTCGCGGGTCTGATGGGCCTGCTCACCCAGCGGGTCTACGACTACTCCTCGGGCACTCGTCGGACGCTGGACCCCGACCCCGAGCACCTGCCGCTGATCGAGGACGCCCGCAATCGGCTGATCGAGGGCATCATCGCGGAGAGCGAGGACGAGTCCCTGATGGACCGCTACCTCTCCGGCGAGCCGATCGACGTCGACACGCTGATCGCCGACCTGGAGACCGCGGTCGCCCGAGGTTCGTTCTACCCGGTGCTCGCGGTCGCGCCCGACGGGCTGGGCACCATCGAACTCCTGGAGGGCATCGTCCGGGCCTGTCCGGCGCCGCCCGAGCACGAGGTGTTGCCGGTCACCACCCCCGACGGGAAGCCCCGCGACCCGCTGACCTGCGACCCCGAGGGGCCGCTCGCGGCCGAGGTGGTCAAGACGACGTCCGACCCGTACGTGGGCCGGATCTCGCTGGTGCGGGTCTTCTCCGGCACGCTGCGCCCGGACATGACGGTGCACGTCTCCGGGCACGGGATGGCCGATCGCGGACACGAGGACCACGACCTGGACGAGCGCATCGGCGCGATGTCGATCCCGCTGGGCAAACACCAGCGCTCGCTCAACCGCGGCATCGCCGGCGACATCGTCGCGGTCGCCAAGCTGACCCGGGCCGAGACCGGCGACACCATCTCGGACAAGGACGATCCGCTGCTGATGGAGCCGTGGATGATGCCCGACCCGCTGCTGCCGGTGGCCATCCGCGCGCACAGCAAGGCGGACGAGGACAAACTTTCCCAGTCGCTGGCCCGGCTGGTCGCCGAGGATCCGACGCTGCGCCTGGAACACAACATCGACACCCACCAGTTGGTGTTGTGGTGCATGGGCGAGGCACATGTCGAAGTGCTCCTGGACCGGCTGCGCAATCGCTACGGCGTCGCGGTGGACGCGGTGGCGCACAAGGTGTCGCTGCGCGAGACGTTCGCGGAGAAGGCCAGCGGGCGCGGCCGACACGTGAAACAGTCCGGCGGGCACGGCCAGTTCGCGATCTGCGAGATCGACGTCGAACCGCTGCCGGGCGGATCCGGGTTCGAGTTCGTCGACAAGGTGTTCGGCGGTTCGGTGCCGCGCAACTTCATCCCGTCGGTGGAGAAGGGCGTCCGGGCCCAGATGGAGAAGGGCGTCGCGGCCGGCTATCCGATGGTCGACCTGCGTGTGACGCTGACCGACGGCAAGGCCCACTCGGTCGACTCGTCCGACATGGCCTTCCAGATGGCGGGCTCGCTGGCGCTGCGCGAAGCCGCCGCGAGCACCCGGATCCACCTGCTGGAACCGGTCTCGGAGGTACGGGTCACCGTCTCCGACGAGTACGTCGGCGGTGTGCTGAGCGACCTGAGCTCGCGCCGCGGCCGGGTGGTGGGTACCGAGCCGATCGGCTCGGGCCGCACCCTGATCCGCGCCGAGGTCCCGGAGATCGAGATCAGCCGCTACGCGATCGACCTGCGCTCGATCAGCCACGGCACCGGCCAGTTCGCCCGCACCTACTGCCGCCACGACCCGATGCCCCCGCAACTCGCCGCGAAGGTCACCAGCGACGCGGACGCCTGACCCGAAGGCGCGTCGGGTGACACCGGTCCGGGGTCGACGTCCGTGACGCGCCCCGGCCCGGGTACCCCGATCCCCCGCCGCGTGGCGTCAGGGAATCGGGAGGGGGCCGTCCAGGGCCGTCAGGGCGAGCAGGACGGTCGCCGAGGTCCAGGCCAGCGGGGCCACCGAGGCCGGCTTGCCGTTCTTGTCGACCTTCTCGGGCAGCGAGCCGAACGCCGTCCGGTGGTCGGCGAGCCAGTCGAGCCGGTGCTCCGCGCCGGCCCGGTCGCCGCTCGCCGCGCTGAACAGTGCGAAGGAGGCGGTTTCCGGGGTCCAGGCCGCGGTGGGGTCGCCGGCCCAGTGTTCGCCCGGCAGGATGCCTCCGTTGGGCAGGGTGAGCAGCTCCGCGGATCGGCGCACCGCGCTCGCGACACCGGCGTCCGCGCGAGCGAACGGCGGGCCCAGCCAGGTCACCGCGGTGTCCGCGCCGCCCTTGGCCGAGGCCGTGCGCGGGTAGTCGTGCGGCCCGAACGCCTCCCGGATGCCGCGGTCGAGGCGGGCCGAGGCGCCCGCCCAGCGCCCCGCGGCGGGCTCGTCCCCGGTGCGGCGGGCCAGGTCGGCGGCGGCGCGCAGGCCGGCCGACAGGGGTGCGGCGGTGCCCAGGGTGACCTGGTCGGTGCGGGTTTCCCAGTAGTCCGAGCCCCGAGGCGGCAACCCGTTCGGGCGCAGCCGGCCGGCCGCCGCGTCACCGGCCGCGCGCACCGTCGGCCACAGTTCCCGCAGGGCCGCCGCGGTCTCCGGGGCCTTGGCGTCCTGGTGGACGTACCAGAACCAGATCGCCCACGGCACCCATCCGTTGCCGTCCAACTGGGCCGCCCGACCGTCGCCGACCGGCCCGCCGTCCAGCCGGTAGCGCGCCTCCCAGGTGCCGTCGGGGCGTTGCAACGCGGCCAGTCGGCGCAGCACCGCGAGGGCCTCCCGGTGGTGTCCGGTGGCGGTGAACGCCGCCGCGACCCAGGCCGCGTCGCGCGGCCAGACGTACTTCCAGATCCCGAACCAGGCCGCCGCCACCGACCCGTCGGCCTGGGTCAGCACGCGCATGTCCAGCAGCGCGCGCTCGGCCATCGCCCGGTGGCGCGGGGTCGTGCCCGGCACGGTGCCCTCGGCGAGCCAGGCCCGCTCGGCGTCGGTGGGCGGGGTCGCGGGCGCGTCGGTGGGCAGTGCGAGGGGGCCCTCGGGGCCGGATATGACGCCGCCGAGGAGCAGCGGTCGTGTGGTGCGTGGTGGGGGCGCCGCGCCGCCCACGGTGGCGATGATGCCGAGCGTGATGAGCAGGCCGACCACGGCGATGCCGATCGGGCGGAACCTGCCGAGTGAGCGGGTCCGCCGTGCGGGGCCGCCGGTCGGCTCGTGGGGGGTTCGGCGGGCACTGCGGCCGATGCCGGGGGGTCGGGCCTTGTCACTCATCCGCGCCGTCTCCGCCCCCGTGCCCCTCGCCGCCTTTCGCGCGGCCGGGCCGATCCCCGTTCGGCTCAGTCTAGGCATGATCGGATCATCGTTCGAACCGTCGTCGGACCCCCGCCCGCTCCTCGCCCCGTCACCCGCATCGCGCCCACCTCGTCGTACGATCCGCGCGGGTCCGCCGGGGCGGATGGGACGGATCACCTGAAAGTACGACGAGTCTACGAAGCGGGATCCGGATCGGGCTCGGCGGTCGGGGCCAAACCGGTCGAACGGGTGAAATGTCGGCGATCGGCGTACAGCGCCCACGCCGCCGTGATCAACCCGAGCACCGCGACCAGCACATACGCGTTGCCCACGACCAGTTGCCAACCGTGCAGGTCCAACTCGCCGCCGTCGCCGAACGGCACCGTCCACACGATCCCGCTCGGCAACACCCCGGACACCCGGGCACGCTCCATCGGATAGGCCGCGGCGACCGCGAACACCGCCACCAGGGTGACCCACGCGACCGGCGACCGAATGCGCCGGACCCGATCCGCGAGCACGATCACCAACGGCAGCGCCCACACCCAGTGGTGCGTCCAGGAGATCGGCGACACCAACAGCGCGGTCAGCGCGCAGAAACCCATCCCGGCCAACGCCGCCCCGCGCCGCGCCGCCACGACGGCGAGCGTCAGGGCCGGCGCCGCGACCAGGACCGCGAGCAGCGGCCACAACCACCCGGGCGGCGACTGCGCGCCGAACTGCCGGGTCACCGCGCCGTGCACGGACTGATTGCCGGGGAACTGGGCCAGCCCTATCCGGGTGTCGTCCAGGAACAACCCGCCCCAGTAGTCCGCGCATTCGCTCGGCAGCACCGCGAACGCCGCCACCACCGTGCCGACGAACACGCCCAGCGCGGTCAACCCCTCGCGCACGCGTCCGGTGAGCAGCAGATAGGGGATGAAGATCGCCGGGGTGAGTTTGAGCCCGGCCGCCAGGCCGACCCCGACCCCGGTGAGGCGGGCGCCGCGCGGGCGGGCGAAGTCGGCCAGCACCAGGACCAGCAGCAGCAGGTTGATCTGCCCGAAGCGCAGGTTCTCCTGGACCGGCTCGGTCCACAACAGCGCGGCGGCGCTCAGCGCGGTCGCCCGCACCCGGGCCTCGCCGCGCAGCCCGAGGATCCCCCAGGCGAGCCAGGTCGCCGTACCGAGCAAGGCCAGATTGCCCGCCACCCCGACCACCTCGACCACACCCCACGGCAGCCAGGCCAACGGCGTGAAGGTCAGCCCGGCCCACGGCGTGTAGGTGAACGGCAGCCGCCCGGGCCGGATCGTGTACAGGTCACCGTGCCCGGCGAGCACGTCCACGCCGCCCTGGCGATACACCTTCAGATCGCCCAGCCACCACATGTCCGAGGAACCGAAGGTGCCCAGGAGGAGATACGCGGCGAGCGAGCACGCGGCCACCGCGAGGGCCGCCCGGCGGGTCACCCCGCAGCGTTGACGGTGTCCGGCCGCAGGTGCGCCGGCATCGCGCACGCCGGTGTCCCGCCGGGCATCCGGTCACGGTTGTCCGCGACCAGGCGGTACACGCCGTGTGCGGCGATGCTGACCGGCTGCACCCGCAGCGCGGCACCGGCCAGGGCCCACGGGCCGCCGGCGTTCATCAGCAGCTTGGCCACCGCGTGGTGTCCGCCGTACACGGTGCCGACGGGAGTCACCCACAACACCTCGTGCTCGGCGCGGTGCTGCTCGACGCCGAGTTCCTCGAGTTCGGCGAACTGCCAGGCCACCACGTCGGCGTCGAACGGGATGTGTTTCTGCGCGAACTCCACCGACCGGGTGCAGAACCCGCAGTCGCCGTCGTACACGAGAACCGGTCGTGCGCTCAAAGCTCTTCTCCTTGACAACTGCCGCTTGGATCCTGCCATCGCACCGACTCCACCCACCGGCTCCGAGCGCGCCCGCCTCGCTCGCGGCGCGTACGCGCGCCTCGAACGCCGGCCGACCCGGTCAGTCGACCGGCCACGCGGAGGCCAACATCTCGCGGGTCTCCGCGAGCAGTTGCGGCAGCACCTTGGTGTGACCGACCACGGGCATGAAGTTGGTGTCGCCGCCCCAGCGCGGCACCAGATGCTGGTGCAGGTGCGCGGCGATCCCCGCCCCGGCGACGTGCCCCTGGTTCATCCCGATGTTGAATCCCTGCGCGCCCGAAACCTTGCGCAGGGTGACCATCGCGAGCTTGGTGAACCGGGCGAGCTCGATCGTCTCCGCGTCGTCCAGGTCGGTGTAGTCCGCGACGTGCCGGTAGGGCACCACCATCAGGTGACCACCGTTGTACGGGTACAGATTCAGCACCGCGTAGACCTGCTCACCCCGCGCGACGACGAGCCCCTCGACATCGCTCAGCGAGGGAATCCGGCAGAACGGGCACCCGTCGTCGGGCGTCGGCCCCGACGGCTTGTTCTCGCCCTTGATGTACGCCATCCGATGGGGAGTCCACAGCCTGCCGAAGGCATCCGGCCCCCCAACCCCGTCCTGCATCTCGGGCTCGCTCGTCATGCCAGGAAGCATATGCCGCCGACCAGGCCACCCATCATCGGGCCGACGCGCCCGCCTCGGGCTGCGCACACAAATGGCGCAAGTCTGCCGGTGCCGCTCTGCTTGACTTGGCCCACTGCGAGGCCGACTGCGTGTGGTGCGCCCGAATCGTACCGATGCCCGACATCATTGCCGAACCGTTCACACAGATCGTCGAACACCACGCCACCGGTATTCGCAACGCCTGTCGATCTCCAGCGACGCCTGTTCCACGACATGGGCCATCGCCAAGACCGAGTCATCGCGTTCACTCGGACGGGCGGACCCGCTCCAAGGGCCCTCGGCTCGGTCGCATCAACGAGCGAAAATGATCGACGACCCGGCCCACCACCACCCGGTCTCGCAGCACCAGGCCGACCTCGATGTTGTCCGCCAAAGCCCGATCGGTGAGATTGGCACTGCCCACCAGCATGAACTCACTGTCGGCGGCGATCAGCTTCGCGTGCAACGCCGCGTCCCCTGTGCGGCGCCCTTTGGGCCAATGCCACATGCGGACGCGATGTTCGAGATCGCCGAAGGCACGCGACGCGTCCGTGGAGGTTTCCAGAACAAGATCGACGTCCACTCCCCGATCGACCGCCCGGCCCAATTCCTCGACGATCGCCCGTACGCCGTATGCCGCGAAGCTGACCACCAGCAGCGACGAACGAGCCCGTGCTATCACGTCCAGTGCCACGCTGGCGGTCAATCGCACCGGCACAGCGGGGCTCGATGGACCGGTCACGACGACCTGCACGTCGTGCTCGGCGCGCATGGCCTCGTACTGCGCCGCAGCCGACTCCAATGCCAGGGCAATGGCAGACCCGGGCAGTTCCGGGGCTTCGCGTCGCCACGTCGTGATCAGGAGCGTCGTTTCCATCGCGAGCCCCGACCCCGAGCGCGCGGTCAACAAGCGCACCTCGGCATCCGGCGTCGGCCCGGACAAGGTACTCAGGACGGCGCCCCACTCATGGCGGTATGCCGGTGGCAATCGACGCACCAGCCGCGCCAGCACACTGGGCAACGTCCGAGCACCGACCGCACTCATGTGCCGAAGAAGGCGCCGGAACCGCCCGCGAGCGTGTCGACCAACAATCGACGATCCAAGTGGTGATTGCCGTTTTCACACGAAGTCTCGGCCGCGAACAGACACGCGTGGCAGGCCGCTCCGTGCAGTCGCCCACCGATCCGGGGATCGTGCTCCGCGCACAGCGGATCGGAGCTGCACAGGCGCGCCGCCTCGATGGCCTGGCTCAGCAGGCCACCGAGGCGATCCTGTCGGCCGAGGCTGACCAGGCCGCCGAGAGTTCCCTCGCTGTCCGGGGCCGCCGTGTACAACAGGATGCCGGCCATCGGTTCGCCACCCGAACGGGCATAGACGCGCTCACTCATCCCCGAGGCTCCGTACCCACACTCCAGCGCGAACTCCCGGATCAACATGTGCGCGAGCGTGTGCAACAGGACGTAGCGCACACCCGGCCACTCGGGATCCACGCCGCGCCCTTGCGCCCAGCGCAGATGCGCGACCCGAAGTTGCTCCTCGCGTTGCCGCACATCCGCACGCTGTTCCCACTGCGCGATGCGTTCCTCGGAGAATTTCAGGAAGATGCCTTCCCCGCGCAATTCGGCGCACGGCACCCAGGTCGGAGCCTCACACGAGAGAGGTGCCAGACGGTGGTCGAGATCCTGGGGTCCCCATTCGGGTGGATCGATTCTGGTGAAGCCGGTCAGAGCGGCCACTTCACGCAGTCGTTGGACCAGCACCACCTGATCGAGCCAGTCGGCCGTGCTCGATGGTGGCAATTCCAATTTCGTGGTGAAGTCGGGCAACTCGATTGCGCGACGACGCGTGAACGCCCGCCATTCCGGAGTCGCGAGATCGAGTTCGTCCACATCATCGTCCGCGCCGTTGCCCACAGTCAGCCGATCACGTCGCGAAGTCTCCCGCGTGATCGCCTGCCATACCGCCTCGGCGCCGTACGGTTCCAGCTTGGGCCAGCAACTTTGGGTGGGCAGGACCATCTTGGCCGCCTGCTCCGGCAACGGGGCGAGCGGGCCGACCAACGACCAGTGGTCGCGAACCTCCTGGTCGAGCGGTTCCTCCGCCTGCGGCAGGCTGAACACTCGTAGTGTGGCCGCGAACCACCCGTTGGTGGCGCCGAGCGCCATCGTTCGTACCTGGCGGTCGCACGACCCGAAAGTACCCAGGTGTGGATGGCGCCCTCGACATGCCGGCAGATTCGCCTCACTCCGGACTCCGATGGCCTGCGCCATGCTCCGCTGGGCATCGCACGTCGAGCAGGTCACGAAGATGTTCGCGGCCTCGCCGGTCGTTCCCCGTTCGCTCAGCGTCAGCGTGTGATCGTCTCCGTGCGGCTCGCCCTGGTGGACGAAATACATCCAGGGGAAATCGTCGAGATGCCCGGCGGCGCAGGCGATCAGGAAACGAGCCGGCACTGCGGTGGGTCGCGACTGACCGCTGCCTCGACACTTGTGCACGTAGCGAACCTTGTCCGGCGCGTAGCTGTTCGGCAGCAGCTCGAACAACCGCGTCTCCACCGGTGCCAGTACGTTGCAGCGCGAATCCGAGCAGCGCAGCCAACGCGGAAACAATCCCACCGGCACGCCGATGCGCGACCACGCGGCATACACATCGCTCGTCTCCGGCACGTAGGGGGGCGTCCGAAGGGTCGCCACCTGGCCTCCGAGCGCTCGACGGGTGGCGGCCAACAGGCGTTCCTCGGTGAGGATCGCGGTGTTCTCCAGATTCCACTGATCCAGGCCCAACACCATCACCGACAGGTTGGGCAGGTCCGCCACGGAGCCGATGCCGTAGGTGTGCAGGAGCTGACTCGGCCTCAGGTTGCCGACACGCAGGGACTGCGCCGCGGGCAGGGTCATGACGGGTCCTCGGACTGAGTGGGTCGCGGCTTGAACGGTGGGTCTTGTGATCCGCCCGGTTCGGGTTCGGCTTGGAGTATCAGGCGAACCCCCGGTTCGACCTCGCGCAAGGAGGTCGGGCACGTGGTCAAGCGCCAAGGGCCACCATCGGGTTCGTACAACAGTCCGGTGACGGTGGTGTTGACGCGGTAGGGCCGGCGATAGCCGAGCACCGAGCCGGTCTGCCGCTGCATGCGCCCCCAATGATCGAGACGGCCTTGCAGATGGTCGGACACCGTACGCCCGACTTGCTGCGATACGGCCACGTCCGCAGCTCGACGACGCAGATACATCAACACATGATCGGCCAGCTTGCCGCGTGTGTCGAAGTGCTGGGCTCCGGTGTTCGCGTTGTATTTCGGTTCCAGGTCCCGTACCAACGCGGCAAGCACACCGGTCAGGCCACGGTCGACGGCACGATCGGCGAACGGAGTGACGGACAGCGCTTCCACGTGGCGGTAAAGCGCCGAGTGGAAGGACTCGAAACTTTCGTAATGCGACAGGTCACGCGGGCGGGCCCAGTTGAGGACGGTGAACACCAGCCCCGGGGCCTGCCGCCCGACGCGTGACGTGGCCTGGATGTACTCGGCGGTGGATTTGGGCTGGTTGGTGACCACCATGACCCCGAGCCGCGAGACGTCGACGCCCACCGCGATCATGTTCGTTGCCACGAGCACGTCGACCGGCTTGCGCCGGCCCGGCTTGCGTTCGCCCTTCGCCCCGAAGGGCTGCTCCAGGTGTTCGAGGACGTCGGGAATGTCGTCGGCGGTCAATCTGGACGTGAGTTCGCGCAGTTCCGGCGAATAGCGCTTGGCGAATCCGTGCTGTGTCACGATCTCGCCTCGCTGGAGGCGGGTGGTCACGTCGTCCTCGACGAGCCGACGCATACCGCCGAGGTCACGCAGGCTGTTGAAGTAACCCACGAGCGTCATGTAAGGATCGGTGACCTCGTTGCGCCCGTACTTCTCATGCAGCGCTTGAGCCGCGCCCAGTACCGCCACATACATGCGAATCAAGGTTGATCTCGTCCGTACCCCCTGAGCGCAGATGCCCACGTACCGACGGCCGGGTTGGTCATCGACGCTGCGTTGGCGCGCGAAGAAGTTGTCCCGGGCCTCGAGCCCCGGCGGCGGGAAGACGTCCGTGCGCCGGTTGAAGAGGGACTGGATCTGTCGGTCCGCACGGCGCACGGTCGCGGTGGAGGCGATCACTTTGGGCCGCACCGACTTGCCGCTGCCGATCTCCCAGGTCGCCAGCTTGTCCACAGCCGACTCGTACAATCCGGTCATCGAGCCGAGCGGCCCCGAGATCAGATGCAGCTCGTCCTGAATGATCAGATCCGGCGGGCGAACCTGTTTCGCGGCAACCAGCGTTGCGGCAGGGTGGTCACCCATTGCGGGATGGCTGCCGCGTTCCCAGTCGTCGGCGGCGAGCAGGTCCGGCGTGACGTATCCGTGCCGGGTGCAGCGCTGTTTGACATGGCCGAACAGCGCCTGCGTCTCACCTTTCCAGGGGAGTTGGGCGAACTTGTCCACCGTCGCGATCACCAGGCTCGGCAGGAGTCGGTAGATCTCCTCGTCCACGACGACCACCGGCAGACCGATTTCCTCGATCGGCAGGCTCGGGTCACCGAACGGGCAGTCCAACGGATCCGAACAGGTGATGACGGTACGTCGGCGAACGCGGTCGACGGCGATGTCCCGGCCGGGTTCGATCTTGGTCCCGCACCACGGGCAACTCGTGAGCTGATGAGGTGAACCGGGGGCTCGACCGGGCTTTCCCTTGGCTCGCTTGAGGCTCGTGAGCCAATCGTGAGCCTGATCGGTGCGGTTCGGGGTGACTTGGGCGCCTACCCACAAACCGAGCCGGAACGGCGCCGTCCCCCAGGTCGCCGGATCGGCGCGACGCAGATCCTCACACGCACAGATCAGCGCCGCCGCCCGCTGGAACTGCTGGATCGTCAGCAACCGCAGGGTGTATCGCATCAGGACGGCGACACCGTTCGCGGCATCCAACCCGCCCAGGTCGGGCCGCCGACGCCGGATCGCGAGTGTGAACGCGGTCAGGCCCAGATACGCCTCCGTCTTGCCACCGCCGGTAGGGAACCACAGCAGATCCGCCAAGGCGCCTTGGCCGGTCGCCGTGTCGCTCTCGGCGCGTTCCTGGTGGCCGGGATCGGTGAGCGAGGGAAGATTGAGCAGCAGAAACGCAAGCTGGAAGGGGCGCCAACTGCGATTCTTCGGCATGTCGGCCTGTGCAACGGCGGCGGGCAGGTCGATCGCCGGATCCCGACGCCGCTCTGCGGCGGCGATCGTGTGCACCCGCTGCCGATGCATCGCATGATTGGCGAACCGGAAGGCCGCCAGCGCATCGGGCAGTTGCAGGACGGCGATTCCGGCCTCGATGCGGCCTGCCGCGACCTCGGCTCGCCAGAGGTTGTCCTCGGCTTCGGTGACGTAGTCGTCCAAGTGGCCGTCAGGAGCACCGATGCGCTGTCGGGCCCGCTCGATCCAGGATCGATAGCCACTCACCAACGGCATCAGGGCCGCCTGGAGTGGCTCCGATTCGAGGGTGGCAAGGCGCTGCATGTCGAGGACGAGATCGGCCAGTTCGGGCAGATCGGCGTCGTCCTTGTGGTGCGGACCGGGAACATCGGTGGCGGGCACCTCATACGCGGGGGCCGCCACGGTGCGGACCTCGACCGCCCGCATGGGATTGTCGACGGCGGACTCGGAGTGCACACCGGTGCCGTGACCGACGACGAACTCCGGCAGGAATCGGTAAGCCATGGCGAGCGCCGCCTGTTCGCGCCGGTCGGCGGGGTCACCACCGCCCGAGCCCAAGGAGGGCCGTGGCTTGAACGGTGCCGTGCCTGCGGCCCCCCGCGCGATCAACTCGACCTGATAGATCCAGTTGCGCGAACCGGAGGTCTCCGGCTGCTCGTTGACCAGAAAGAGCGACACGAGCCAGTCGTCGTCGAACCTGCGGATCCGACCTCGCACCTTGACGCCGTCGTGCTCGGCATCCGGGGCAAGGGCATCGATACGCCCTTCGGCCAGCTTGATGGTCACGCTGCCACCCGCGGGGTGCCGCCGTTGCACGGTGTGCGGCCGGGCCGTGTTTTCGGCGGCCTCACGTTGATAGTTCGCCCAGGAGGCGTCCACGACGAGCCGATCGATCGATCCGTCGACGCACACCGTCAGCCCGACCGCGGACGGTTGCAGGCTCGCGATGTTCGGCGCCTCGGGCTCGCGGTCGCCGTCGTCCTCGGGCGAGGAGGAGGCTGCCTCGGACTCGGCAAGCGAGTCCAACAGATCGGGCTGCAACGCCTCGCCGCCGGGAGCAAGACGGCCGATGAGATATCGATCGGAGGGGTTGTCCTCCAGTGTTTCGTCATCGCCGCCGACCGGGCCGAGCAGGTCGCGCACCACCATGGTTTCGAGTTCGCGCCGAACCGCGGCTGGGGTGACCTCGGCCAGCACGCCGGGCGTGGACTCGGGAAGGTTCGGCTCGTTCACGCGGTCACAGTACCCAGACGAACGGACGTTCCGATGGCTGACTCAGCGGTCTGTGGATAACTCTGCGTACTTCCCCCGGAACCCAAACGGCAAGTAGGGTTTGCGCCGGGCAGCCGGGAGGCGGTCGATGTGTGCGTAGTCGGCGGGTGGGGGCGGACAGGGCATGACGCTGGGACGACGTTGAGCACCGGCAACGGCGGGGTACCGAGACAGTTTTCGCCGCATGGCGGTGACGGTTGGGATCCGATCGAGTTCGGCGACCGCGGTCACAAGGGCGCGTTCGGCGAGCAGTTCGTGGCCACACTCGCGACTGCGGCCAACCTCGAACCCGCGAAGAGCTCGCATCGGGATCGCTTCGGCGTGGACTGGACGCTGTCTCGTCCCGGTCGCGTCGAAGGCGTCCGCTTTCCGTCGATCGACATCCAGGTCAAGTGCTGGGCCGCGCCCGACCGGAGCGGGGACGAGTGGCGGTATCCGCTCCGCATACACAACTACAACAAACTGGCCGGGCGCGACTACGCGACTCCGCGCTTCCTGTTCCTCGTCGTTGTGCCGCACAGTGCCAAGAGTTGGGCGGAAGTAACCCACGACTACTGCCAACTGCGACATGCGGCCTACTGGCAGTGCTTTCACGACGATGAGCCCATGGAGGACAAGCACCCGGACAGCACGACCACCGTGTCCGTTCCCCATGCGAACCTGTTGGACGTCGACTCGTTGCACTCACTGTTCGGCTCCGCGTACAGGGAGAGGCTGGTGCCGCAGCAATGACCGTCTCGGAAGCGGATCTCGATCGCGCGGCCCGAGTGACCCCGCATCAGGTCGTGCGCTATCTGCACGCACACGGCTGGCAGGCGGCCGAGCACTTCGGTCGCAGCAGGGTGTGGGAGTACAGCCCACCCGACGATCCCGAACCGCCGTTCCAGGTCTTGGTCGCCGCCGATCGGAGCCTGCGCGACTACGAAAAGCGCATGCTCGATCTACTGGAAGCGGTGGCCCGGGTGGAGTCTCGTGCGCCCACTCAGGTCCTGAGTGATCTCGAAATGCCTTCATCCGACCAGCAGTTCTTACGACTGTGGCCACGAACGCCGTCGGGCACGGCGCCACTCGTGGATGTGGTCCCGGCGTTGTCGGGACTCAAAGACATGATGTTGTCGGCAGCCACGACGGCGGACGCGCAGTGTGAGGGCAAGCCTCCCGCGCCGATTCAGAACGGCCAGCGACCGGCCCGTGCCCGGGACTTCGTGAGCGGCGTCCGGCTGGGGCAGACACAGGCGGGCAGCTACATCCTCGCGGTCCAAACACCGATCCCCGATGTCGAGCCTCAGTCGATACTGCCGTTCGAAGACGAGACTTCACGCACCGCGAGACAGCCCTATGCGCGTGCGGTCACGACGTTCCTGTACACGGGGGCGCTCACCGCCGCCACGGCCGCCCGCGAGATCTTGCGGCGTGACACGACAGACGTGCTTTTGGAGGACTACGCGGCCGGCGGCGTGTCGGCGAACTTCTGCGAAGCGCTGGCCAGGATCGGCGGCGAGGAGCACAACACGTTCGGACTGACGTTCGCGTGGTCCCCGGATCTACCGGTCAGCCAGCCGACCGAGCCGCTGAGCTTCGACCGGCACATGCAGTACGCCCTCAAAGAAGGCGCCGCGGCACTGCGTCAGCGATACGGTCAACGCAACGCACTGGTACGCGGGATCATCGTGCGACTGAACCGTGAACAGACGTCCGGGCCGGGTGAGATCACGATCGCCGGCCTGGTGGCGGGCGAGGAGGCGGTCAGATCACGGCGCTTCCGCGTGCACCTGGGCGAGGCGGACTACGCGGAGGCAGCCGTGGCCCACCACGAGGGCAACGAAGTGGCGGTCGTCGGCGACCTCGAACGACGCGCGAACCGGACGCACATCGTGCACGTCCGGGAGTTCACGGTGGTCCGGATCGCCGACTGAGGCAGCGTCAGACGGCGAGCGCGGCCAGGAACGCGGTGCCGGCGGCGACCGGGAAGGCGAGCGTGGGGCTGGCGGGCACCTTGGAGTCGCGAACGGCCAGGAGGGCTTGCGACGAGGCCAGTTCGACGCATGTGCTACCGCCGTCGCTGTAGCTGCTCTTCGTCCAGCGGACGGTCGTCGGGGTGTTCGATTCGGTCATCGCTCCAGGTCCTCGCACAAGGTCTTCATGAAAGCCATCGAGTCCCTGACCGACAGCGCCGAGGACTTGAGGTGATCCAGTGTCGCAGCATAGATCGCGATGTCACCGGGCTCCTCCAGATACAGCGATGCACGCATGGACTCAAGACATACAACTTCGGAGCCAACGGCGAAGCGCATCAGCGCGAATCCGCCGTCCGAACCGGAATGCGCTCCCGCGTCGTACGGGACCACTTGCACCGTCACATGAGGCAACCGCACTGCCGTGTCGATCAGGTGCGCCACCTGATCGCGCAAGACGGCTTTACCACCGACTTCCTGACGAAGACTCAGCTCACTCAGGATCACCCAATAGCGGGGTGGATGCTCGCCAGTCAACAACTCTTGGCGCTTCATCCGAAGCTCCACGAATCGGTCGACCTCGTCAAGGGTGCTCCACACTCGGCTTGCTTCGGTCAACTCACGGGCGTAGGTCTGAGTCTGGAGCAGGCCGGGCACCACGAGCGGATTGAAGACGGCGATCTCGCTGGCGCTCCCCTCCAAGGACAGATAGTCCGCGTACGGATCAGAGACAACTCCTTCGAATCCTTGCCACCAGTTGCGTTTCAGGGCTTCCCGGGCGAGATGCGTGATCGCTTCACGTCGCGCGGGATCGACCAGGCCGTACGCATCGAAGAAGGCAGGCAACTCCCGCGTCCGCACGCGCTGTCGACCGGTTTCGATCTTGCTCAATGACGACAGTCGCATGTCAAGCCGCTCGGCGGCCCGGCTCAGCGTCCAGCCAAGCCCGTGCCGCAACTGCCGAAGTTCCAATCCGAGCCTGCGCTGACGCACTGTCGGCCTGCCATCTGACATCGCCCCTCCTCCATCGCGTTGCGGATCATACCGCTCACGTAGAGCGATGTCTCAGGATTCGCGATGGAGAGAATTCTCTTCTGAGGGAAGTTGCGCTCGCTTGGTTCCCAGGTGCACGATCTAGCCAAGGGAGCCGAAAGTATCTGCTCGGCTCCGAAAAGTGACGAGCGTGACCCCGGAGCCCCAGTGAATGCGATCACGTCCGACCCACAGCTCTGCACTCTGCCCTTGACCGCAGAGCCGGCTTCCCTCGCACCGATCCGCCGGATCATCGGTGCGCAGCTGGACCTGTGGAACCTCTCGCCACTGGTCGACCTCGCCCAGTTGGTCGTGACGGAGCTGGTCACGAACGTCATCCAGCATGCGTGCGACCAACGCTGCACGGTGATGATGCGTCGTCTGTCCGGCGCGAGTGTCGAGATCGCGGTATACGACTGCGATCCGCGCGTGCCAGCTCCACAGGCTACCGACGAACTCGCTGAAGAGGGGCGGGGATTGACGATGGTGCGGTTGATGACGACCGGCCTTCGCGTTGACGCGCAGGGCGCCACAGGCAAAGTCATCCGATGCGTGCTGGGTGGAGTCGCCTGTACCAACGAGTAGAAATCAAAAGAGCAAGTCTTCGCCGGGCGCCTCTGCAACGGAGACTTGCACGCTTGCCTTCTTCGTCGGCTTGCGCTTCTTTTTCACCGATCCAGAATGGAGGCCATTGGCAACTTCCTCACGGAAACGCAGATGATTTAGTTCAAGAAGCCGGTCCAGCGCTTCGCGTTGAGTAGTGGGCGCGACAGACCAGCGTGGACCTCGTTCAAATTCGCGCCGTGCATGCTCCATGTCGAGATCAGACCATCCATACGCTGCTGCAACAGCAGAGTTAATCTCTGCATGGATCTCACGGAGGCGAGAAATATCATCGCTTACGATACTTTCACCATGCAGCAAGTTGTATAGGCGAGTCAATCCAATCGACCGTTCATCCATAATAGATTTTCTGAACTCAAACAGTTTCTCAGCCAGCTTCTCCATTATCTCATAATCACCCGTCGGTAGTGGCAGAGTTTCACAACAATCAGATGGAGTGAATACTGTATCCTTCTTCATCGTCGAGCCATTCCGAACAGTCCACAGATATTGAAAATCCGAGGTTCGCAAAGCCGCAGTCGATCGCGATGGGAACACGACAAGTTTTTGATCGAAGACTTGCCGATTCGGCACGAGAACGGGAATCTGTGTACTGCTGGTTTGAGCGATTACCAACACCAGATCCGCGCCCTCAATGGCTTCATAAAGCTCAGGGCGCGGGCGTTCATACTCCCACCAACGCTGGCGCGCCTTAGCGCTGTGAGTGACTTGAAGCCGAATCGGCTTTACCTTCTTTTCTACAATTTCGAATACAGCAGGATATTCCCGTGCTCGCTCCTCTGGCCAGTCGTGAAAGTTGATGACCCATCGACTTGCCGAGCAGTCTGACCGAGAGTTCAGATCTTCGCCGTTGAGATATGGAAAGAGAACTTCCTTGTTTCGAGAATCTTGCGAGATCAGAAATTCAGCTTCGGCTGGTTCGAGCACAAATCCCTTGCCCAGGATGATTGACCCTTGAAACGCCTCTCTAGCATTATTTGCCAACCGATGTGGTCTCCCTGAGACTCGCGACTGTGCATCCAGCCCCGATGTGATGCCCCGCACCGGCACATCCTCAAGCACCAAATCTTCATTGCCACCAGGTTGACCAAGCCAGAGCAGCGACACTTGAACGGCAGCGGTTCCTGGCCAGTTCCGAGACTTGACGGCACGATATACCGACCACCCAACTCCTGTCGCCTGGTCCAATCCCACTTCACGGGTATCACCCTGCGCAATGGTGTTCGTCGCGATGATTCCCATTCGCCGCCCGCGCGCCAACTCAAGGTTGCGCAAGAGGAAATATGCACACAAATCTGCACTGCCTCGTACTCCCCCGCCAACGCGATTTACCAGGTACTCTCGATAGTCCGTTCCAACGCTTCCGGTAAGCCGCTGCCCACCCACAAACGGCGGATTCCCCACCACCGCATCGAACGACCGCCCACCCACGCCCAGCAACTCCGGGAACTCCAACGGCCAATGCAGCGGCCGAATCGGCTCCGCGCGCTTGTCCCCGCGCAACCAGCCATCCACGATCGCCCGAGCCTCGACGTGTGCGTCCCGGTCCCCGTCCATCGCCCGCTCGATCAGCGGCGCAATCGCCATCAGTCGATCGTCGTACGCGTCCTCCTTCGCCCCCTTCGAAGCAGCACGGAACGCCGCCCGGGTTCCGCCTCGATTGACCTCACCGGTCCGCGCCTCGATTTCGTCCTCGCTCAACACCTCACTCGACAGCGCCGCGCCCACCACCGCGTCCGCCGCCAACCGAAGTTGATCCGTCATCTCATCGGCCCTGGCCAACTTGTCCGCCTTCAAGCGGAAGTCGCGGATGTCCAGGTCCGGCATCTCCTCGATCTCGCGCCGCAACTGCGCAGCTCGTGAGAGCAATTCGTCGGTCAGCTCCAACGTCCGGGCGATCTCGGTGTTGATCTGCCGCCCTTCCTCGGGCTTCAGGTGAAACGCCTTCACCTGCTCCGCCGTCAGCACCCCCACCAACGAATCACCACTCCGCAGCGCGTGATCCACAAACGTGAACGGCCGGTTCTTGGCCAATGTCACGATCCACAACGACAGCTTGGCCAACTCGACGGCCATCTCGTCCCGGTCCACACCGTGAATACACCGGTCCGCCACCATCCGCAGCGCCGCGAGATCCAACTCGTCCCGGTCCTCGGTTCCGGCATACGACGCGACATCCTCCGGGATCCCGTCCCGAATCCACGCTTCGACCACCCGCGCCGCGACATACCGAGCCGCCGCGACCAGGAATGCCCCCGACCCCATTGCCGGGTCCACGATGTTCAACCGCAACAACTCGTCGGCCGTCTTCGCTCGCCACACACCGGACTCCGCGCCTTCGGCGGGGCCAGGCGCGTAACACAGCGGCGCGAGCGTGTGCTGAACAACCTCCTCCGCCAAGACCCGAGGCGTGTAGTGCGTGCCACTCGAACGCCGGTCCCCCACCCGGGCAAGGATCACCGAGCCCGCCGCGTAGACCGCCGGCTCGCCCCGAAGGTCGTGCCGCAGCAGCCCGAACCAGGGCAACACCCGTGCCACCAAGTCCTGATCCCCGCCACACGCCGCGTCCAGATACGCGGACTGCGAAAGGTCCGGCCGCTTGGCGCGGGCCTTCTCGACCTGCTTGGCCGTCGCGTCCGTCCGGAACTTCAACTCCGCGTCGAGCGTGCCCTCGGCCGCCCACCGCTCCAGGTCCGCGAGCGCGATCTCCGCGGTGTGCTTTCCGAAGACGATCCCGAGATACGGCTCACCGACCCGCTTGCACGAGTATTCGAGCAGGCCCTCGTAGACATGTCCGATCTGCTCGACATCGAGGCCCTTGTACGACAGCCGCTCGGCGCCCTTCGTGCCGCGGCGCAGCATCAGCAACGCGTCCAGGATCTTGAACACGACGCGATCCGTCACCGCGGCCTTCGCCAGCCAGCGATACCGCTTCGGATCGAACAACGAGCCACCGTAGGCCGGGATACGCAGGTCCGGATGCCGTGAGCCACCGTGCACCGCGCCGAACAGGGCGAGTTGGCGCGACCACGCGGCGCTGCGCCGGTCGCCGATCTCTTCGCCGTACCGCTCCTGCTGCTCGCCGAGTTGATCGAACAACGTCGTCACGGCGTAGTTGTTGCGGTAGAGCGCGTCGTCCACCGGAAGCAACCGTCGTTCCTCCGCGTAGAGCAGGAAGACGAGCCGCATCATCACGGTCAGTGCCGCCCGGTAGACCTCCCGAGGATCGACACCGGCCAGAACCTCGCCATCGCTCTCCCGATCGAGCCGGGAGATCTCCAGCACGAACACCTCGACGGCGTCCCGAACCTGCCGACCCAAGGTGTTGGTCACCTCGGCCTGGGCCTCGGCGCTGCGCGCGAACAACGCGGCCAGGCTCGCCGAGTGCCGTCCTTCGGCATCGGTCGGCGGAGCCGCTACCCGGGTGGCGGTCAGCAGCGTCGCGAACCCCCGCAGCAGCGGCAGTTCCTCCAGCCATAGATCCGCGTCGAACACGGCGACCGTGGTGGGTTCACTCTCGCGCGCGTGAACCAGGACCCAGTCCCGCCCGTTGCTCAGCAACGCGACGGGAATACGGTGCCGCCGGCACGTCTCCGCGGCCTGTTCGACCGCACTCGACCGCTTACCCCGCCCCTTGCGCAGGTTCTCCAGCCACGGGCGCCGATACACCAGCAGGCGCGGCTCGCGATCACCCGCGCTGCCACGCCCCATGACGGCGGCGTCCGGCCGCAACACGTCGCCACCCGCCGCATAAGGTGTCCCACCACCGAGCAGCGTCGGCAGCGCGGCTCCTTCGGCCAGGAGCCCGCCCCGATAGCCCAGCACCTCGGTCAATACGTGCGTCTGCCACGACGCGTTGAGCGTGTCCGGGTCGGCGGTGACCTCCGCCCATGCCTGTCGCAACCGCGCGCGTCGCTCGGTGGGCACCTGGTCGGGTCCCTGACCGAAAACCTCGGTCAATACCGGCACCGTGATGAACGGACCGTCGGGGCGCAGCAGATTGAGCCATTCGGCGTGTTGCTCGACCGGCGTCTGCGTGCCGGCACCGGTCCGAGAACGTCGTGTGGCGGGCGGCATCAGTGGTCACCTCGGGCGAGTGCGGACGGGACCAGGAAGGTCACGGAGGCCGGGAAGCGTCGCGGTACGGGATCGGCGTATCGCGCGCTCAACGCGGCGATCTCGCGTTCGAGCAGTTGCGGGATCGCGTCGAGCCGGTCCACCAACGCGTCGCGGTTGCGGCTCATCTGCTGACGTTCCGGTTCGAACAGCGATGCCTGCTCCCACTGCGTCCGGTCGTCGAGGGTCGCTCGAATCGAGCGCTCCAGTTCGCCGATCACCTCGGTGATGCCGGCGACCTCTTCCTCGCACCTCTTGGCGAGGAGGGCTTCCATCGAGCGCACTCGATGGCTGCCATAGGCGTGCCACGCTCGGGAAAGCGGTTCCTCGATCGCGGGCCATACCTCGACGAGTTGGTCCAACACCTCCTCGTCGGGGCGTTCTTCACCCGCTGCGGCCAGCCACTGCTGCACGGCTTCCTGCCGGGCCGCGACAAAGCGACCACCCTCGATCGTGCCACCGGCCGCCGCGACCTCCTCGTGCAAACGAGTTCCGCCGTTGCCGGTGACGACGACCCGACCGTGCACGATCACGGCGGGAGTCCGCAGAATGTCACCGGGCACAATCCGCGCCGTGACGCGATGCAGCTTGGCCGCACCCCCGGTGGACCACAACTCGGCGCGCAGCAGCCGCAGGCACATCTGGACGAGTCGGTGTCCCAGGTGCAGCAGCACGATGTCGGTGCGTCCCGCTGCGGCGTCCTGGTCGAAGGTGACCACGCGTTCCCGGTTGGTCAACGGGTGGCGCAGTCTCTCGTTGCGGGCCTGTGCCCACACCCCGGGCAGTTGCGGCAGCCGGAAGCACTTCGCGCGCAAATCGGCCGGGCCGGGGGCTGGTTCGAGGTCCTTGCGATGGGCGAGTCGCAGTCCGGTGCGAACCACCCGCTCGATCGCCTCGGGCGTGAGCCCGAGGCGAGTTCGCGTGCCCGCGACATCGTCGGCGATGCGTTGCAGGTCGCGCGTCAGATCACGATCGAACTTGAACGCGGCTCGCTCCGCCCGCGTGTGCATCTCCCGGTCGGCCGTGGTCCAGTCGGTACGCCGGCCGAGCATCTTCTGCTGCACCTGCGACGCGATCACCTCACCCGCGCTGCCGAGGTCCTGGCGAATGCGTTCGACCTTGCGTACCGCGACCGCGAGGAAGTGCATCTCGTCCTCGATCGTTCCCGCCTCGAAGTCCGAGTCCGGGTCGATGTCCCGACCGGCCTCACGCCAACCTTCGGGGACGAAGTGCAGGACGTCGACCTGCTCGGCGGTCTGACCATGGCGGTCGACGCGGCCGTTGCGTTGTTCGAGGCGGTTCGGGTTCCACGGGATTTCCCAGTGCAGGACCCGGTGACAGTGCGCTTGCAGGTTGATGCCCTCACTGGCCGCGTCGGTGGCGAGGAGGATACGAAGACCGTCGAGTTCCGGAGACTCCTGGAAGACGGTCTTGATGTGTTCGCGCTCCATCTGGTCCTGGCCACCGTACAGACGCTGGATACGGTCGGGCGGCACACCGGCACCGATCAGGCGCTCGTACAACCAGTGCTGGGTGTCGCGGTATTCACTGAAGACGATGACGCGTTCGTTGGTCCACGCGCCGTCGGGTCCGTCAGGGCACACGATGGGATCGAGCCAGGCACGGAACGCGGCGAACTTGGCGTCGGGGCGATTCCTGACCTTGGCCGCGCGCGTGTTCAGCTCGGTCAACAAGGTCCGCTCGGTCTCGGTGAGCGGCACGCTCAACCGCTGCGCGGCGACCAGGGCCTGTTCTTCGGCCTCGTCGTACGCCGCATCGTCCTCGGCGGTCTCCTCCAGCCGTTCCACCAGCGGCACGAGGACCTTCCGGCCCGCCGTGCGCACGTGTTCCACCAGATCATGCTCATCAGCGCTCGACTTGGCCGTCATGGTGGCCAGGTGCTGTGCGACCGTGTTCGAGAACGCAAGGGGCGAGGACAGCAACCGTTTCTTCAGCAGCGTCGTCACGAAGTCGATGGCGGCTCCGCCGGCGGGCCCGCGTCCGACGGCACGCCTGCTCGCGATGTACTCGGTGAGCATGGCGTGCAGTTCCCGGGTGTCCTCCCCGTACGCGACCTCAAGGGTCGCCGGGACGCGTTCCGGGAACACGCTCTTGCCGTTCCACGTCTTCGGCAATTCGCTCTTCATCCGACGCACCATCACGCGACGGAGCGCGTCCTCGCTGGGGACGACCGTGCGCATAAAGCGGTTCTCGTCGAGCAATTCCAGCAACGCGGTGAACGACTCCGTGTAGCCGTTGTGGGGGGTCGCGGACAGGAACAGGCGGTGTTCGACGTGTGGCACCAACTCACGCATGGCTTCGGTGCGTTGGGAGTCGACCGCATACCTGCCGGTCCCGGTCGGTGCGCAGGTGTGCACCTCGTCGACCACGAGCAGATCGAAGGTCCGCGGATAGCGCGGCACGGCCGGCAGGATCTCGCGCAACATCCGCCGGGGCCGCTCGCGCTTGAGCCAGTCGATGCTTACGATCAGCCGCGGGTAGTGCGTCCAGGGATTCGTGTACAACCCGCGGTCGCGCCGCAGACGGGTCAGCAGCGCACGATCGAGGATGCGAAAGTCCATCCCGAACTTGTCCCGCATCTCGTCGCGCCACTGGAGCGTCAGGCTCGCCGGGCACACAATGAGCATGGTCCGCGCACGGTGACGCAGTATCAGCTCCTGCATCACCAGGCCGGCCTCGATGGTCTTGCCGAGGCCGACGTCGTCGGCGATGAGCAGGTTGGTCCGCGGCATGCGCAGAGCGCGCACGACCGGATCGAGTTGATAGTCCTCGATCTTGATCCCGGAACGGAACGGCGCTTGCAGCGCGGTGTGGTCGGCGGATGCCACCGCGCCCCACCGCACGGCGTCGAGGAAAGCGTCGAGGCGGTCGGCGTCGTCGAACCCCTCGGTCGGGTTCGGCAGCCGATGCCGGTCGTGTGCGACCGCGCCGTATTCCAGTTCCCAGACGACGCGCAATTCCTCGTCGCCCGCGTCCTCGTCGATCGCGACGAGGGTGACGAGGTGCTGGGGGACGGCTTCGGCGATATTGGTCGCCTCGTCGGAGGCGACGGAGGAGCGGGCGACGTCCGTGACGACCCAGCGACGACCTCGTACCGTGACGGATTGTCCGGCTGCGGGCACTGCGTGTGCTCCGGGTGTCAGCGCCTCGAACTGCTCGAACTGGTCGAGGGCCTGGCCCACGTCCGTCACCTCACGCCGTCGTCGATACCGAGGGATCAAGCCTAAAGGGAAGCCACGACAACCTGGCCCCTCGCGCGAAGTGGGGGCGTACCGATCCCGTCGGTACGCCCCCACTGCAGGAATTGCCGGTCAGATCTGGATGCGGTCCTGGACGGCCTTGACGATCTCGGCCACCGCGTCGTCGACCGCGACGCCGTTGTTCTGCTCGCCGTTGCGGTAGCGGAAGCTGACCGCGCCGGCCTGTACGTCCTCGTCGCCCGCGAGCAGCATGTACGGGATCTTGAACTTGTTGGCGTTGCGGATCTTCTTCTGCATGCGGTCCGCCGAGTCGTCGATCTCGACCCGGATCCCGTGCGACTTGAGCTTGGCCGCGACCTCGCGCAGGTACGGGACGTGCTCCTCGGTGATCGGGATGCCGACCACCTGGACCGGCGCGAGCCACGGCGGCATCTTGCCCGCGTAGTGCTCCAGCAGGACCGCGAAGAAGCGCTCGATCGAGCCGAACAGCGCACGGTGGATCATCACCGGCTGCTGCCGGGAGCCGTCGGAGGCGGTGTACTCCAGGTCGAAGCGCTCCGGCAGGTTGAAGTCGACCTGGATGGTCGACATCTGCCAGGTGCGCCCGATCGCGTCCTTGGCCTGGACCGAGATCTTCGGGCCGTAGAACGCGGCGCCGCCCGGGTCGTCGACGAGCTCCAGGCCCTGCTTCTGCGCGGCCTGGCGCAGCGTTTCGGTGGCCTCGGTCCAGTTCTCCTCGGTGCCGATCGACTTCTCCGGGTTCCTGGTGGACAGCTCCAGGTAGAAGTCGTCGAGCCCGTAGTCGCGCAGCAGGTTCAGCACGAAGGTCAGCAGCGAGTCCAGCTCGCCCGACATCTGCTCGCGCGTGCAGTAGATGTGCGCGTCGTCCTGGGTGAAGCCGCGGGCGCGGGTGAGGCCGTGCACCACGCCGGACTTCTCGTAGCGGTAGACCGTGCCGAACTCGAACAGGCGCAGCGGGAACTCCCGGTACGAGCGCCCCCGGGCCCGGTAGATCAGGTTGTGCATCGGGCAGTTCATCGGCTTGAGGTAGTAGCTCTGGCCCTCGTCCAGCTCCATCGGCGGGTACATGCCGTCGGCGTACCAGTCCAGGTGGCCGGAGACCTCGAAGAGCTTGCCCTTGGTGGCGTGCGGCGTGTAGACGAACTCGTAGCCGGCCTCCTCGTGCCGACGCCGCGAGTAGTCCTCCATGGTGCGGCGGATGATGCCGCCCTTGGGGTGGAAGACGGCCAGGCCCGAGCCGATCTCCTCCGGGATGGAGAACAGGTCCAGCTCGGCGCCGAGCTTGCGGTGGTCGCGCTTCTCGGCCTCCTCCAGGAAGGTCGTGTACGCCTTGAGCTCGTCCTTGCTCGGCCACGCGGTGCCGTAGATGCGCTGGAGCTGCTTGTTCTTCTCGCTGCCGCGCCAGTAGGCGGCGGCCGAGCGCATCAGCTTGAACGCGGGAATGTTGCGGGTGGTGGGCAGGTGCGGGCCTCGGCAGAGGTCCTTCCAGCACAGCTCGCCGGTCTTCGCGTTCAGGTTGTCGTAGATGGTCAGCTCACCGGCGCCGACCTCGGCGGAAGCGCCCTCGGCGGCCTCGGCGGCGGCGCCCTTGAGGCCGATCAGCTCCAGCTTGTACGGCTCGTCGGCCAGCTCGGCGCACGCCTCCTCGTCGGTGGTGACCCGGCGGGCGAAGCGCTGACCCTGCTTGATGATCTCCTGCATCTTCTTCTCGATGCGCTTGAGATCGTCGGGGTGGAACGGCGTCTCGACGTCGAAGTCGTAGTAGAAGCCGTCCTTGATCGGCGGGCCGATGCCCAGCTTGGCCTCGGGGAACAGCTCCTGGACCGCCTGCGCCAGCACGTGCGCGGCGGAGTGGCGCAGGATGTTCAGGCCGTCCGGGGAGCCGATCTCGACCGGCTCGATCTCGTCGCCGTCGAGCACGACGTACGCCAGGTCCACGAGCCGGCCGGCCACGCGCGCGGCGACCACCGAGCGGTCGCCTTCGAAGAGCTCGGCAGCCGTAGTGCCCGTGGTCACCACCCGCTCGTCCCGGTCCGGGTCGCGGCTGATGGTCACTCGGGCTTGGGACACCGTTCGTCTCCTGACATGTGGCTGGTGGATGCTGGGCGGCGCTGGGTGCATCGCTCGCACACCGATGCTATCGAGCCGCCGGCGGGAACCTCGCCTCGGTTTGCCCCGGTCCCGGCCGGCACCCGGCCCGGGCCCGGCGGGTGCGGCTCGGGGGTCGAGGCGGACTCGCGTACGGCCGTGTCGCCGCCGGGTCGCCATCACGTTGCCCTCACGACGACGAAAGATCCTGCCCCGACTTCCCACAGGGTCACTCGTTCGGGTGAGAATAGGGCCCGTGACGCAACGGATGGCCTCGCTGGCAGTCCCGCTGCGGCCGGTGATCCGGCTGTTGGCCGGGGCTGTACTGGCGTGCGCCGCGCTGCTCGGCAGCGCCTTTCCGATCCACGCCGAGTCGGTGCCCTCGACCGCGACGATCCCGACGGTGTGTCCCTTTCATCACACCGCGCACCAGGACCGGGACAGCAGCGGGCCGGACGACAAGGGCGACGGGTCGGGGCGATGCGGTGACCGCTCGCACGCGTGCGTGCCCGCCACCGTTCCACCGCTGCCGCCGGTGGTCGCCCCCGCGCCCAGCTCGATGCTCCCGCCGTGGTTGGCCGAACCGGACGCCGTCGGCATCGCACTCGCGCCCAGGCCCGCCGAGGACGCCTCCGATCTGACGGTGCTCTGCGTCAGTCGTACGTGATCCGCGCGGCACACCCTCGCACGGCCCACAGACGAATCCCGGAATCGGAATAAGGCGGAGCCATGGGGCAACAGTCCCCCAACACCTCGAAGAAGCAGAGCAAGGCGCAGAAATCCGCCCGAATGGCGGCGACGCGTGAGCGGGTGGCCGCTCAGCGCGAGCAGGAGCGCAAGGCCGCCAAGCGCCGCTCGGCGATCATCTTCGCCGCCTCGGGCCTCGCGGTCCTCGCCCTGGTGGCGGGGCTGACCGCCGTGGTCATGTCGTCCGACGACGAGGGCGACAAGCCGGGCGGCGCCAACAACGTCATCGCCGACGTCAAGCCCGACCCCAGCGTCAAGAGCGACATAGTCGGGGTGAGCGCGTACACGGCGTCCCAGGGGCACATCTCCAAGCCCAAGGAAGTCACCTACAAGCAGAGCCCGCCGGTCGGCGGCGAGCACGACCCGGTCTGGCAGAACTGCGGGATCTACGACTCCCCGGTGCCGAACCGCAACGGCGTGCACTCGCTGGAGCACGGCACGGTGTGGATCACCTACCAGTCGAATCTGCCCGCGGACCAGTTGGAAGTCCTGAAGTCCAAGGTCAAGGGCAAGACGTACATGATGCTCAGCCCGTACGACGGCCTGGACAAGCCGGTCGTCGCCTCGGCGTGGGGCCTCCAGCTCAAGCTCGACAACGCGAGCGACCCGCGGCTGGACCAGTTCATCAAGGAGTACAAGGAAGGCAAGCAGACCCCGGAGCCCGGTTCGCCGTGCACGGGCGGCGTCGGGAAGCCCACCTCGTGAGGCCCCGCGCACGCGTCGCGCTGATCGTGGCGACCGGGCTGCTCGCGGTACCGGCGCTGGCGGCCTGTTCGTCCGACGACTCGGCCGAGCCGGCCGCGGCGACCGCGCCCACCCGCGCGCTCGGCCCGGCGCCGGCCGCGGTGCCGAATCCGCCGGCCGACGATTCCGTCGACGCCGGGTTCGCGCGCGACATGCGCACGCACCACGCCCAGGCCGTGCAGATGGCGATGATGGTCCGCGATCTGACCCAGGACGACGCGACCCGCAAGCTCGCGTACGACATCGCGCTGACCCAGCAGGAGCAGATCGGCCGGATGGCGTCCTGGCTCCAGCTGTGGGGCCTGACCCTCGGCTCGACCCGGCCGGTGATGCAGTGGATGACGCCGGGTTCGATGCCGGGCCACTCCGGGCACGGCACGCCGTCGGCGGGCGCGGACACCCAGCTCATGCCGGGCATGGCCACGCAGGCGCAGTTGGACAAGCTGGCGACGTTGCACGGCAAGGACGCCGAGGTGATGTTCCTCCAGCTCATGATCACCCACCACGAGGCCGGTGTGGCGATGGCCCGCGAGGGCGTCGCGCGCGCGCAGGTCCAGCAGGTCCGGGACCTGGCCAACACGATGGTGGTGGGCCAGAGCTCGGAGATCGACCTGATGCGGTCGATGCTGACGGAGCGTGGGGCCGGCTAGCGGTTCGAGAAGGCGAGTGGGGCGCGGGATCGGCATCGATCCCGCGCCCCACCGTCGTTGTGCCGCCTGTTCAGACCTCGACGGTCGCCGGCGCCTCGCCGGCGTGACGCCGACGGCGCACCTCGCGGACGACACGTGCCGGCACTCCCACGATCAGCGGTACCGAGGCGCCCAACGCCATCCCGCCGAGCGCCACCAGCAGCGGGCTGTCCTCGACGATGTGCCCGGCCAGCGTGCCGATCGTCATCGCGTACGACACCGAGATGGTCGCCCCGACCAGCGTCGCCGCGCGGAACTGCGGGCGCGGGTAGCCCAGTCGGCCGGCGAGCATGTTCACCGCGGTCCGACCTCCGGGCAGGAAGCGGGCCGCGATCAGCGCGGACATCCCGCCCTTGGCCAGTGCGCCGCGGGCCAGATCCATCGCCTTCTGCCGACGCGGCCCCAACACGGCGTCGCCCCCGCGACGCAGCCGTGCGCGGCCCACCGCGTAGGCACACTGGTCCCCGATGAAGGCGCCGATCCCGGCGGTCAACAAAACCAGGACGATGTACCGAAGGTCACCGTCGGCCACCGCCGCCGCGGCCATCACGAGTTCGTCCCCGGGCACGATCGGCAGCACGGCGTCGATGGAAACGATCAGCGGCATCACCAGCCACAACCACGGAGAGAACAACAGGCCGGTTCCGGCGCCGGTCACTGGTGTACCCCCGCACACTCGCAGCGGATCGGTAGACAGGTATCGGTCACCGGGAGATCATCGCGCGATCCCCCATCCGGCGGAACATCGGGTCAGCCCCACCCCCACGCGCCCGACGTGATACAGCCCGAAAAACACCCATCTCAGAGCCCCGATCCGCCAAAAAGTAACCTCATCCCCGTGTCGACTTCCCCACTCACACACCACACTTTCGGCGCACCCCCAGGAGTGGCAACACCCAAACCAAACAGCCCGCCCAACCCACAAATCCCCCGACCCGCCCGACACTCGAAGCCACTCGACAACCCGACCGGCATCCGAGACCCACTCGGCCGGCCCGACCTCCGAAACCGAACAACCCCACCACCGTTCAAGCCCAACCCAGCCCGACCGAGCGCTCGAAGCCAACCCGAAGCCCACCGAACCCACCCCGCCGCCGGGCCCGAGTTCACGATGAGCTTCCCTCGATCAACGTCGCCGGCAACAGCACGGAACCGCCCCCGCCCCCGATGCGCTCCGGCAACAGCCGCGTCATCAACCGCCCCTGCCGCGCGACGTGTTGCCACACAGTCGTGAGTGCCGGCGTCGCCCACCCCGCCGCATCCTCCGGAATCCGCCACCCCGACTCCGCCGACGCCACGGTGCCCGGCCATAGCGAACCGGCCGATCGACCGTGCCTACGTGGGGCCGTCCAGGGCGTAGTGGTACTGAGTCGCAGTAGCTCGGTCGAGAGCAATGACCCACGGATCCCACCACAGTTCGCTACCACCGTCGGCGGTGACCTCGTCACCGCAGCGATGCACCACGATCCCGTGAACGACGAAGAGCGCGGGGTTCGAATAGGTGAGCGCGTGCCGGACCTCGTTGGCGGTCAGGTGGACGCCCTCGGGGGTGCCGGTCAGACCCTTGACCTCGACGTGCTTTTCGACACCGTCCTTGCGACAGGTGAGGTCCCAACTGCTGGTGTTCGCGACCACGCTCACGGCCCAGCCCTCGGCGCGGTAGTGGGCTTCGGCGAGTGCCATCGCCCGCATCTCGACGGCTCGATTCGCGGCACTGTCCGCTGAACGCCCCTGCCCTCGACCCGACTTGCGGTTGCGCGCATCGGGCATCCCCGATCGGTACGGTGCACGATCGGGCTCACCGGCGGCCCCGGCTCCCGCATCGGTCCCTACTTCGTCGATCCCTGCTTCGTCGGTGTCCGGGATCTCGACCGTTTCCGGCCGAGTGAGCAGTTGCTCAAGTCGCCCGGCGTCTCCGGCAGCCGGGACGTTCACGGTAAGTCGAAGACGTCGACGCTCGTTGCCCCCCTTCGAACGCGGCTTCGCTCCGATGTTCTTTTGCGAACCCGTCAGAGAAAGCCGCAGCTCCTTGAAGTCCTTGACGGTGTACAGGTCGACGGCGTGCCAGGCCGGCAAGAGCACACGGCGCTCCGCCAAGGGGAGTTTCCGGAGCGCGGTGTTCCGGCTGTCGACCGCGGCATCGAGCAGCCGGCCGTGCAGGCCGCCGAGTCGGCGGAGCAGTATTTCGAGTGCCTGGGTGTAGTCCCGATTCCGGGGCACGCCCTTGCCTCCGCCCGCCGAGGCGAGCACTACGTCGTAGTGGTGGGGCTCCGCGTGTCCCGGTGTGGGTTCGACGATGAAGCCGGCAACGAGCGGACGACCGAAGTCGTCGAACACGGCCATGTTGTCTCCTTCGAAGCTGCCGAGCGAAACGTCCCTGGGCCATTCCACACGACAGCCCCGACAGCCCCGCCGCATCGAGCAGCAGGCACTTCGCCACCGGCAGCACGACAAAGCCCCGGATCATTTTCATGATCCGGGGCTGTGACCTGGGTGGGCGATACTGGGATCGAACCAGTGACCTCTTCGGTGTGAACGAAGCGCTCTCCCGCTGAGCTAATCGCCCGGGCGCAGGGAGAACATTACCGCATGTGTGGGGGCGGTTGTGCGCACCCCCGGGTGTGGGCGGTGGGGTGGTCAGAAGGGGAGGGCCAGGCCGTATTTCCACAGGTACAGGGCCACCGCGGCGCCGATCAGGATGAGGCCGATCGCGAGCATGATCATGTTGCGCCGGCGGGTCTTGGGGTCGAGGGCGCGGTTGGCGGCCTTGGTGACCTTGTCCTTGGTCCACAGGAGGGTGCGCTGGGCCCAGACGAATTCGGTGCCCAGGACGGCCAGGCCGAGGAAGATGACCGCCCAGCCGGGACCGGGCAGCGGAAGCATGATGATGCCGCCGACGATGATCGCGAAGCCGATCACGGCGACGCCGATCTGCCAGGTCATGTGCAACGGCTTGGAGCGCTTGATGAAGGCGGGTGCGCGGGAGCCGAATGGTTTCGCCTGCTTGCCGGCCGGGCCGCTCGGGGCGCCCTGGTCGAGGGTGGGCTCTCTTGTGGCGTGCGCGCTGTTGTCCGCGGCCCCCGTGTCCATCCCTGGTCTTCCTCTCTCGTCGTACCGGCCGTCGTTCACCGGGCACCTCCGTGTGGCCTGTGGTCGGAGCCGACCATGCCTCGGCCTTGCTTGACAACGCTACAAGGGGGCACAGGGTTCCATGCGGGCCCGGCGGTGCCGTGTGGTCCCGGCCCGGGCATGACGGTATGAACTGAACGCCTGTTCCCTTCCGGAAATCATGCGGGCGAACGTTACACCTCCGCATCGCTCTTAAGGAGTACCCAGACGCCCGTATATCGGGCAGAGACGTTTACAAGAGGTCCGCAGGTGGGATGTTGCGAACGCCGACGTGCGAATCCCCGAGCGCACACTGAGCGAAAGGCCATGGCGCTTATGAACACCACGGTCAGCTGTGAGCTGCACCTGCGCCTCGTCGTCTCGAGCGAGTCCTCATTGCCAGTCCCTGCGGGGCTGCGATACGACTCGTCGGACCCGTACGCCGTGCATGCGACCTTCCACACGGGTGCCGATGAGACGGTCGACTGGGTCTTCGCCCGCGACCTTCTCGCCGACGGGCTGCGTCAGCCCTCCGGCACCGGCGACGTTCGTGTGTGGCCCTCCCGGAGCCACGGACAGAGCATCGTCTGCATCGCCCTCAGTTCGCCCGAGGGTGAAGCCCTGCTCGAAGCGCCCGCGCGGGCGCTGGAGTCGTTCCTGAAGCGTACGAACGCTGCCGTCACCCCCGGCAACGAGCATCGCTTCTTCGATCTCGACCGGGAACTGTCGCAGATTCTCGCCGAGAACTGAGCTCCCGGAACCGCGGGCACGCCCCTGTCCGCAGCGCCGGGTACGTACGTCAGCACTCCGCCGCACCCACCGTCCACACGGTGGGGGCGGCGGAGTGCTTTTCGGCCCCGGGCGCCACACCCGCCCCGTGCGCGTCGCGACCGCCGGACGAGTGAATCGAACACGCCGCGCGATCGGTCGATCCGAATATGTACACGATCCGCACATGCCGCAAAGAAAGCGCACAGTCGAACACATTTTCCGGCATGGGAATGCGTTCACATTCACCATCCCGCCGCGTGCCCTGTTGTACACAGCGCGTGTTTACGCCGCCTCTCGGTAACCACCGGCAACCGGCGGTAATCCGCAAATCGGGATTCCCCGACTTCAGATCCCGCGCTTGCGCAGCAGTTCCTCGATCTCCGCGAACTCGTCGTCCACCGCACCGCGCGCGGCGCGACGGGAGCGGGGCGCCGGGGCCGGCTTCGGCTGCTTCGGTTGCCGTTGCTGCCGACTCTGCGGCAGCTCGCCACCCGCGTCGGATCCGCCCAGCAGCGCGGACAGATCCGCGGAGGTCGAGGTCGCCGTACCGGTCGGCTCCGGGTGCTTGCGGCCGATCATGCGGGTGATCATCAGCAACATCACGGCGAACGCGAGGATCGCCACGCCGCCCCATGCCTTGATCCCGAAGGCCAGGTCGGTCGCCCAGTCGGCGGCGGCACTGCCCACCCGGCGGCCCAGCGTGGCCAGGCCGGTCAGGTACAGCCCGATCGGGAACAGCGCCGCGGCGGTCCACCGGGTCGCGTTCAGGAAACGTCGTTGGCGTGCCTTCTGTACCGCGATGACCAGGCCGAGACCCGTCAGCGCCATGCACAGGGCGCCGGTCACCACATCTGCGCCGGACATGCGCTCGGCCTCCTCCTCGTACGAAGCATTCGAAACCTGCAGGACGTTCGAAGCATCGGTGTCGGTCTTGTCGGACCTGGTACTTCCTCCACCCCCATCGTCGTCTCCTCCGCCTCCGGACGCCACGATCGGCGGTCGGATCAGTACTCGGGGAGGACACCGACCGATGCATCTCCTCCCCGTGGAGTACACCCAGGATCAGGGATGTACCCGACCCTCACAGGATGGGTTTCCCCCAATAACGCGTGCGCGGCGCGAATCCCGCCGCCGTACAGACCTTCGCGTGGGTGTCGTCGAGGAGTTCGATGGCCATCTCGTGCAGGCCCTGCGCCGCCGTCACGTGGCCGGCCGCGCGGAGCAGGGTCGCCGCGTCCGCCGGGGTCGGCGCGGTCAGCGCCAGGATCACGCCGTCGACGACCCACACCACCGCCCCCTCGCCCAGCGTGTACGGCGCGGGCGCGGTGCGGTCGGGCAGCCGGGCCCGGGCCCGGCTCTCCGCGGCGGCGTCGGCCCAGCCCGCCGCACGCAGATCCGCCGCGTACCGGTGCAGCTCCCCCACGCACCACGCGTCGCGTTCGTCGGCGTCCATCATGCGTACGCCGGGCGGCATGCCGGTGGTGCGCACGGGGGCCGCGAGGCGGCTGCTGTCGGAGGTGTACCCCAGGGCCCGGACGAGGCCGGTCGCCGCCCGGTTGCCCTCGGGGACGGCCGCCGCCATCCGGGTGCAGCGCAGGCCGCGCATGATCTCCTCGGCGGCGAGCATCGCCACGCAGGCATGGCCGCGGCGGCGGCGCGACGGCAACACCTGGATGTGCAGGATCCAGCCGATGCCGGGACCCCACGGGCCCAGCGGAGTCAGATGCACGCCGCCGACGGATCGGCCGTTGGCGCAGATCGAGTACACGCCGTCCCGGCCCGGTCCGGCCGGTCGCACAGTGGTGGTCATCGGGTGGCCCCCGCCTTCCCGGGCGCAATGCCCCGTTACCGGCAGTGCTGCCCGCGCGTGGCCCCGGCCAATCGGGCCCGGGCCACGCGTGATCAAGCCGCCGCGAACGAGGTCCCCGCGGCGTCGGCGCGCCGGGACCGCCGGTACGTCGGGATCACGGGTCGATGTCCTCGGCGGAGCGCGCCGCGAAGATCTCCTTGGCCTTGCGGGTGAGCGGGCCGGGGGCGGTCGGAGTGTGCCCGTCGATCCGATGCACGGCCTGGATGTCACGCAGCGACGAGGTCAGGAACAGCTCCTCGGCTTCGGCGAGCGCGGCCAGGGGCAGGTCGACCTCCTCGGCGCCGACCCATTCCAGCACCAGCGCGCGGGTGATCCCGGCCAGGCAGCCGGCCGACAGCGGCGGGGTGAGCAACCGGCCGTCGAGTACGGCGAACACGTTCGAGCCGGTGCCCTCGCACAGGTTGCCGGCCGTGTTCGCGAACAGCGCCTCGCTCGCGCCGCGTTCGGCGGCATAGCCGAGCATCACCACATTGTCGGCGTAGCTCGTGGTCTTGAGCCCGGTGGTCGGCGCGTGCTGGTTCCGGGTCCACGGGACGGTGACCACGGCCGTGCTCTCGCTTCGGGGCTTGGCCGCGCCGAGGGCCACCACCAGCGTCGGCGCGGCGTTGCCGCGCTCGGAGCCCAGCGGCGAGCGACCGCCCGTGTAGGTGATTCGCAGTCGGCCGACGCCGGGCAGCGGGTTGGCCGCCAGCACCTCGGCGCACGCGTGGCGGATCGCGTCGAGGTCGGGGGCGGGAAGCCCGAGACCACGCGCGGAACGGGCCAACCGATCCAGGTGTCGGGTCGTGGCGAAAGCCCGCCCGTCGGCCGCCCGCATCGTCTCGAAGACGCCGTCGCCGACGGTCAGACCGTGGTCGTCCACCCGAATCACCGCTTGCTCGTCGTCGACGAGGCGATCGTTCAGCCAGATTCTGCTCATGCGCCCTCCGAGGCATGCGATGCGTTGTCCGGGATCTCCGGGACAACCGAGTGCTGCGCGTCCTGCCCGACATGCTCGGGTCCGGGTCCCGACGCATAGTCCCGCCCCGCCACCGCGAGCAGACGGTGGGCCTTGAGTTCGGTCTCCTCCCACTCGCGCTGCGGGTCGGAGTCGTAGGTGATGCCCGCGCCGGTGCCGAAGCACAGCCTGCCGTCGCGGATGAAGAAGCTGCGTATGCCCACCGCGAGCGAGCCCTCGCGGCGGTCCGCGTCGACCCAGCCGATCGCACCGCAGTACGGGCCGCGCGGGACGGGTTCGAGTTCGTCGATGATCCGCAGCGCGCTGCTCTTGGGCGCTCCGCTGACCGAGCCGGGCGGGAAGGTCGCGGCGAACAGTTCGGGCCAGCCCACGCCCGGCGCCAGGGTGCCGGCGACGGTGGAGACCAGGTGGACCAGCCCGGGGTGCTTCTCGACCACGCACAGGTCGGGCACGGTGACCGAGCCGATCGCGCTCGCCCGACCGAGGTCGTTGCGGACCAGGTCCACGATCATCACGTTCTCGGCGTGGTCCTTGGGCAGCAGGTCGGCCTCGGTGCGACCGGTGCCCTTGATCGGGCCGGACCAGACCCGGTCGCCGGCGCGCTGCAGGTAGAGCTCGGGCGACGCGCACGCGACGTGGACGTCGTGCGCGGGCAGCCGGATCACCCCCGCGTACGGGGCGGGGTTGCCGTGGGCGAGGCGGCCGGCCAGGCCGAGGATGTCGGCGTCCTCGGGCAGCGGTGCGCTGAGCAGGCGGCACAGGTTGACCTGGTACACGTCGCCGGCGGCGATGTGTTCGCGGATCCGGCGCACCCCGGCGCGGTAGGCGTCGGCGCCGAGCGAGTCGGTCCAGGCGTGGGTGGGCGGTCCGGTCCACGGCGCGGCGGGCAGCGGGGCCGGGCGCACCTGGTCGAAGCGTGCGCACAACAGGTCGCCTTCGAAGTCGGCGACGACGGCCCAGAACCCGTGCGAGTCCAGGGCGGCCGGGTCACGGGTGACGTCACGCAGGCCGGTGGCCAAGCGCCCGCCGAGATGGGCGAGAGGAGGTGGCTGACTCACTGGTTCGTTCCGGGGTCGCGACCGCGGCACCTGTGGCGGATCGGCGCGCGGATCAGATCGTCCATTGTAGAAGGGCGTCCCGACGTCCCGAGCGGCCCGGCATCGGCGGCTTCGTTCGCCTGTTCCCACGCACCCGACGCGCCCGGAACCGCCCCGAGCCGATTCCGCGTTCCCGTGTGCCGGTCCGGCACGGCATGATGCGGCACGGTGGGTAGGGATCCGGCAGCCCCGAGTCCGGTGACCGCACTCCCCCGGTCGGTTCGCCCCGGCCCCCGAAGTCTCCACAGCACCACGCGATCGAAGGACGTTCATCCGTGCACTGTTCCGCCTGCGACACCTGGTCTACGCGGGCCGACCGCTGTTCGTACTGCGGCGCCGTCCCGGCCGCCGCCGCACCGCAGCAGGCCGGCACCGGGTCGACCCCCGTGGTCGCCGGGCCCGCCGCGCCTCCCGCCACTCCCGCGGCGTCGGATCCGTACGCCGCACCCGCACCGGCGCCCGCGCCGACCGGCGCGTACCCGGGTGCCTATCCGCACGCGCCGGGACAGTTCGCCCCGCACGCACCGGCGCAGTTCGCCCCGCAGGCCCCGTACGGCATGCCCGGGGCGTATCCGGCCTCGCCGTACCCGGGTTGGCTGCCGCAGCCGTTTCGGGCACTGCGTGGGCTCGCCGTGACGTTGTACGTCCTGCTGCCGCTGTCCGCGGTGTTCGCGGCGCTGTGCGCGGCGGCGTTCTTCCACCGTGCGGACGTGCTGCGGCAGATCGCCGACGCCGGTGAGCTCGGCATGACGGACGCGCTGCGCACCAAGGCCGAGGACTCGGATTCGCTCGTGGCGGCGGCGACGGTGTTCCTGGTCCTGTCGATGATCGCGACGGCCGTGCTGTTCATCGTCTGGATGTACCGGGCGCGCGCCAACGTGGACCTGTTCGGCCCCTCGAAGCAACATCTGTCCACCGGGTGGGCGATCGGCGGCTGGCTGGTGCCGGTGGTCAGCCTGTGGTTTCCCAAGCTGATCCTGCACGACGTGTGGCGCGCGAGCGATCCGCGCACCGCCGAGCGCGGCGGGCGTACCCCCGGCCGGTTGCCGCTGTTGTGGGCCTGGTGGGTGCTGCTGGTGGCCTCGGGTGTGTTGTTCTTCGCGAGCCGGCTGTCCTACCCGCTCGACGAGGACATCGTGCTGTCCGACGCCGACCGGCTGCGGACCATCGACGTGCTGTCCGGGGTCGCGGACCTGGTGCTGATCCTGGCGGCGGTCGCGGCGATCCTGGTGGTCCGCAGGATCACCGCGTTCCAGCACGAGCGCGAGGCGCTGGCCTTCGCCTCGGGGCTGGTGCCCGCCGGGGTTGCGGGCGGGATGCCGGGGATGCCCGGGATGCCGGTCGGCTTCCCCGGTGGCGCGCCCGCGCCGTGGGCGGCCTATCCGGCGCAGGCCCCGACCGCGCAGTACTTCGCGCCGCCGGTGCCGCAGGCTCCGGGCACGCCGGGGGCTCCGCCGGTGCCGCAGGCGCCGACCGCGGTGGACTCGGGCGCGGCGGGTGCCGACGGGGCTGTGGCTCCGGCACCGGCTGCCGCTCCGGCTCCGGCTCCGGCTCCGGCTCCGGCTCCGGCTCCGGCCGATCATGAGGCTCCGGTGGTTGCCGATGCGACCACCGTGCTGCCGGTCGACGGGACGCCGGCCCCGCAGCCCGGGAGGGTTCCGCCGCCGCGGCCCACCGCCGCGCCGACCGCCGGTGTCGCCACGGCGGATGCCGCGCCCGTACGGGCCGAAGCGCACGAATCGGTGTCCCTGGCCAAGCCTGCCGAGGTCGCGGAGTCCGCCGAGCCCGCTGCCGAGGCCGCCACCCCGTCCCCTGCCGAGCCGGCCGCCGAGCCTGCGGTCGAGGAGGAAAGCGGGCACGCCGAGCCCGGCGAAGGCAAGGACGCGGTCGAGAACGAAGTCCGAACTCCGGCCGAATCCCGAGTGGAGGCCGAACTCCCCCAGGTCCCGGCCCAGGCCCCGGCCCAGCCGGCGTCGCCCGCCAAGGAGGCCGAGGACGCCGACGACGCCGAGGCCGCCCCGGACCCGGCCCACACCCCGACCGCCCCGGCCGCCGAACCCGCCCCCTCGGGCGAGCGCCGAAGCTGAGCCGAAGACCCGTCCGGGCCCGCGGAGACGGCGGCGAGCCCCGGTCGAGGGGCGTGCCGAGGTCCCTCGGCGCGGCCCGGCGAACCACGCCGAAGGCCGGTTCGAACCCTGGTGGTTCGAGCCGGCCTCGGTCGTTTTCGCAGGTTGCGCGGGTCGCCCGGCGGGGTCTGCGGGGAATCGGTTTTTGTGATGGCCCTCGGATCCGCTAAAGTTCTCAACGTCGCCGGGACGCGGAAACGCAGCTCGGGTCGACAGGCGGACGTGGCTCAGTTGGTAGAGCATCACCTTGCCAAGGTGAGGGTCGCGAGTTCGAATCTCGTCGTCCGCTCGGAAGAAGTAGAGGAAAGTAGTGGGTACCCACTATGGTTCCTTCACTTGGTGGAGTGGCCGAGAGGCGAGGCAACGGCCTGCAAAGCCGTCTACACGGGTTCAAATCCCGTCTCCACCTCCAAGAGACCCCGAGGCTCCGTGCCGAAGGTGAACTTCCCGCGCGATTAGCTCAGCGGGAGAGCGCTTCCCTGACACGGAAGAGGTCACTGGTTCAATCCCAGTATCGCGCACGTCGCACCACCGAAACACGCAGTACGTGCACCACACGGTTCACGCACGGCGCCCGCGCGATTAGCTCAGCGGGAGAGCGCTTCCCTGACACGGAAGAGGTCACTGGTTCAATCCCAGTATCGCGCACCAGAGGTATCGAAGGGCCGGCGGATCGTCACGATCCGCTGGCCCTTCGGCGTTTCTCCGGGTGCGTTCGCCCACTCACGGTCCCGGGTGCGCGTGGGGCGTGCCGGGGACGAAGTCCGGTGCGGTGAGCCGGGCCAGGCGGGCGCGGGTCTCCTCGCTCTGCGGTATGTAGACGCTGAGGCGCTGGCCGGGGGCGGCGGTCAGATCGGTCGGGATGGCGCGCACGTGCAGCACGCCGACGTCCAGGTGGCGGAAGTACTTGACCCGGGTGCGGGTGAGCGAAATCGGGTGGGCCGCCCATGCCTTGGCGAACTCGGGGCTGGCCTCGACCAGTTCGTCGATGAACGCGACCCAGACCGGATCGCCGATGTTGCGGGCGTAGGTGCCGCGCAGCACGCCGACCAGGCCCTGGCACTCCTGGCGCCACTCGTGGAACGGGTTGCAGCACGCGGGTCGGGTGAACAGCTCCCAGATCAGGTTGCGCCGGGCTCGGGGAGCGGCGACCAGGGCCGGGAAGACCTTGGCGTACAGGTCGTTGTAGGCCAGCACGTCGTAGCGGCCGTTCATCACGACCGCGGGCAGCGTGGCGAAGTCGTCGAGCAGGGTTTGGGTGTCGACGTCCACCGCGTTCTCGCTGCGCAGCGTCGCCGTGCTCGGTACGCAGGCCAACCGCTTGACGTGCTCCAGCTCGACGCCGTCCAGGCGCAGCGTGCGGGCGATGCCGCCGATCACCTGCGCGCTGACGTTGATCGGGCGGCCCTGTTCGAGCCAGGTGTACCAGGTGACGCCCACGCCGGAGAGTTGGGCGACCTCTTCGCGGCGCAGGCCCGGGGTGCGCCGGCGGCGGCCGACCGGGAGGCCGACCTGGTCCGGGGTGATGCGCTCCCGGCGGCTGCGCAGGAACGCGCCGAGTTCGGCCCGCGAGGCGGCGCGGGTGGGGCCCACGTATTGCGGCACGGCGCGCTTGAGGGCGGGCGGGTCCGCTCGGTGGGTGTCGCTCGGGTCGAGGTCGGCCCGGTGGCGGTCGTGCTGTTCGGGAACGGCGTCGGTGCGTGGGCTGCCGGTCATCGGTCCATCCTGTGTCCCGGTGCAGGCGATTGCCAGGTGCCTGGTTATACCCGGATAACCAGGCTACTGGTCCGGGTACCCGGGGCCGATCACAGTCGTCTCCATGAACGATACGGATCTGATGTCGGGCAGCGACGCCCGGCGCGAGGGGGACGTGGAGCGGGTGACCACCGCTCTCGGGGGCGCGGGCGAGGAGACGGAGCGGGAACGGGGGGCGGCCCGGCGCGGGGCCGCGAGCACGGTGCTGCTGGTGGTGCTGGTGGCCGGCCAGTTCATGGCGGTGTTGGACGCGTCGATCGTCAACGTCGCGGCGCCGGTGATGCGTTCGGACCTGCATGCGTCGGGGGCCGGGCTGCAGTGGATCATCGCGGGGTACACGATCGCCTACGCGATGTTGTTGATCACCGGTTCGCGATTGGGCTCGATCTTCGGGTACGGCCGGACGTACCTGGGTGGGCTCGGGTTGTTCACGCTGGCCTCGCTGGCGTGTGGACTGGCCGGGTCCACGGGTGAGTTGGTGGTGTTCCGGGGTCTTCAGGGCGCCGGTGCCGCGTTGTTGGTGCCGCAGGTGTTGACGTTGATCCAGCGCCGGTTCGAGGGGCGGCGGCGGACCGCGGCGATGGGCCTCTACCAGACGGCGATCGCGGGTGGTGCGGTCGTCGGGCAGATCCTGGGCGGGGTGCTGGTGAGCGCGGATCTGCTGGGCACCGGGTGGCGGCCGGTGTTCCTGGTCAATGTGCCGCTGGGCGTGTTGTTGCTGGTGGTCGGGTGGCGGGCGTTGGGCGGGGACGGGCCGGATCCTGGGACGCGCACGGGTTGGGGTCGGTTGGACGTGCCGGGCGTGCTGGTGTTGGCGCCGGCGATGCTCGCGTTGGTGGTGCCGCTGGTGATGGGGCACGAGCAGGGTTGGCCGGTGTGGGGTTGGCTGGTGCTCGCGGCGGGGGTCCTCGGGATGGGTGCGTTCGCGCTGGTCGAGCGGGCGGTGGCGGCACGTGGTGGTTCGCCGTTGGTGCCGGGGGCGGTGTTGCGTTCGCCCGGGTTGTTGTCCGGCGGGATCGCGCTGCTGATCGGGATCGCGAGTTACAGCGGGTTCCTGTTCACCCTGGCGCTGCACCTTCAGTCCGGTCTCGGCGACAGTCCGCTGCGGGCCGGGCTGACCTATGTGCCGTGTGCGATCGGGTTCGCGATTTCCGGGCTGGGGTGGGGGCGGTTGCCGGAGCGGATCCGGACGCACGTGGCGTACCTGGGCTTCGCGCTGGTGTCCGTGTCGTACGTCGGCATGGCCGCCTCGGTGCACGGCGGCCGCGACGGCGGCGTGGCGCTGGCGTGCGGCTTGGCCGCGATGGGTCTGGGCCAGGGCGCGGTGATCGGGCCGCTGATGGCGGGCGCGCTGGGTCGGGTGCGGGCCGAGCACGCGGGCGACGCGAGCGGGGTGTTGGTCACGCTGATGCAGGTCGGCGCGGTGTTGGGGGTGGCCACGTACGGGACCGCGTTCTTGTCCGCGACCGGTCCGGGTGCCGCCGCGTCGGCGCACGCGGCCGTGGTGACGTTCGTGGCGCTGGCCGCGGTGAACCTGGGCGCGGCGGTGTGGGCGTGGCGGGTGGTCGTGCGGCGTGGGGCGCACCGGGTCTGATCCGGTGTGCGGCGCTCGGCTCGTGGTGCGGGTGTTCGGGCCGGCCGGACGGGGCGGATGGCCCCGTCCGGCCGGTGCGACCGGGGTCGGGCGCGGTCAGTCTCGTTCGGGCCGGCGGCGGCCGACGGCACGTCGGGCGTCCTGTTCCGACGATGGGGGCGCGGCGGATACCGGGCCGGCGGTGGCGGGCTGCTGCGACGGTTCGGCCTGCTCCGAGGCGGCGGTGGCCGCCTGTGCGTCGGCCAGTTCCGCCGCCTCGGCGGCGGCCTTGGCCTGGAGGCCGGACATGGTGCGCAGCGGTACCTCCTTGATGAAGAAGACCAGTACGAACGCCACCGCCATCACGCACGCGGCGATCAGGAAGACCAACTGCATCGCCTCGGAGAAGCCCTCCTTGAAGGGTGCGGCCAGGCGCGGGTCCAGGTGCTGGATGAAGGAGGAGTCGCTGAGCACGCCGGAGCCCTGCGCGCCGCCCGGGTTCGGGTTCCGGACCAGATCGATCACCGGCCCGTTGGCGGGGTCGGCGAGCACGGCGGGATCGGCCAGCGCGGACTGGAACGCGGGGGTGCGCACGTCCCGGGTGAACGCCTTGGCGATCTCCCCGGAGACGTTGCTGAAGAGCACGGACAGGAACACCGCGGTGCCGGCGGTGGCGCCCATCTGCCGGAAGAAGGTCGCGGCGGAGGTGGCCACGCCCATGTCCTTCGGCGGAACCGCGTTTTGTACGACCAGGATCAGCGTCTGCATGCACTGGCCGAGGCCGACGCCGAGCAGGACCATGAACAGGCTCGTGGTCACGAGCGAGGTCTCGGCGTCGACGAAGAACGCGAACAGGCCCATCGCGATCGTGGCGATGCCGGTGCCCAGGATCGGGAAGATCTTGTACCGGCCGGTCTTGGAGGTGATCTGGCCGGACAGGATCGAGGAGCCCATCATGCCGACCATGACCGGGATCATCAGCAGGCCGGCCTCGGTCGGGCCGGCGCCCTTGACGATCTGGAAGTACTGCGGGATCAGCAGGAACCCGCCGAACATCGCCATCCCGAAGATCAGGCCGATCAGCGACGCGAGGCTGAAGATGCGGTCGGCGAACAGGCGCATCGGGATCAGCGCGTCCTCGCCCATCCGGTGCTCGACCAGGATCCAGGTGAGCACGCCGATCGAGCCGATCAGGTAGCAGGCGATCGAGGCGCCCGAGCCCCACCCCCACTCGCGGCCCTGTTCGGCGACGATCAGCAGCGGTACGACGCCCAGGGTCAGGGTGGCCGCGCCGAACCAGTCGATCCGGTGCGGGCGGCGGGTGTGCGGGATGTGCAGCACCTTGCCGACCACGAGCAGGGCCACCACGCCGACCGGCACGTTGACCAGGAACACCCAGCGCCAACCCGCGATGCCCAGGATCTCGCCCTGGCCGGCGAAGAAGCCGCCGACGAGCGGGCCGAGCACGCTGGAGGTGCCGAACACGGCGAGGAAGTAGCCCTGGTAGCGGGCGCGTTCGCGAGGCGGCACGATGTCGCCGATGATCGCGAACGCGAGCGACAGCAGACCGCCCGCGCCCAGACCCTGGAGGGCGCGGAAGCCGGCGAGTTCGTACATCGACGTGGAGAACGTGCACGCGGCGGAGCCGACCACGAAGATCGTGATGGCGGCGAGGTAGAACGGGCGCCGGCCGTACAGGTCGGACAGCTTGCCGTACAGCGGCGTGGCGATCGTCGAGGTGATCAGGTAGGCGGTGGTGGCCCACGCCTGCCGGCTGAGGCCGTGCAGGTCGTCGGAGATGGTGCGGATCGCGGTCGAGACGATCGTCTGGTCGAGCGCGGCCAGGAACATGCCGGCCATCAAGCCGTACAGGATCGTCATGATCTGGCGGTGACTCAGGCCGCTTTCGCTCGCCGCCTGGTCGGGTGCGGCCTGCGGTTTCGTGTCGGTCATGCGGTACGGCCTTCCGGTGCACCGGGCGCGGCGTCGCGCGTGGGTGCCTGGTCTCGTTCGAGGTCGTCGTTGAAGCGACCGAGGAGGTGGACGAGCGTTTCGCGTTCGTCGGCGGACCAGTCGCGGGTGACCCGGTCCAGTTCGGCCTGGCGGCGGGCGCGGTAGATCTCGAACGCCTGGGCCCCGGCCTCGGTTGCCGCGAGCAGGGTGCCGCGACCGTCGCTGGGGTCGGGGCGGCGCTCGACGAGGCCGCGCTGGACCAGCGAGGCGATCTGTCGGCTGACCGTGGACACGTCCAGGAAGGTCATCACGGCCAGATCGGTGACGCGGCGCGGCCCTTCCATCACGAGGTAGGCCAGGAGCAGCCGGTCTCCCCCGTCCGGCACGGGGCCGCTCTCTGCGCGACTGCGCCCCTTGGCGGCGGCCGTGAGCCGCATGAGACGCGCGAGTTCGCGTCCGAGTTCGTCCGGTGCGCGGCCGGCTGTCGGCTCGTCACACGGTGTCGTCGCGGTGTCGATGACCGCCCCCTTGTCGCTCGCCACGCATTAACTGCATGGCTCAACCAACAATAGCGCCTCCGCCCCTCGCGCACCTCCACCGGAAACGCCGCGCGACCCCCGGATCCGGGCGCGTGACGAGCGGCACGGGACTCGACCCATGCTCATCTGACTGTCCGTCAGCTATGGTGACGAGGTGCCTGTCTCGCGACTATTGGGCACTCGTACGAGGCGCCCGGCAGGCGCTTCGCCGGGTCCCGGGCATCACGGCTGCAGCAGGTTCGGCCGGCCGGTCGACCGCGCGGCACACGTACGACCGCACAACAGGGAGTGAGTGACCATGCGCGTGGGAGAGGTGGCAGGCGCCGACCTGCAACGCTTCGGAAAGCCGCTCGACGGGATCCGGGTCCTGGCCATCGAACAGATGCAGGCGCTCCCCTACGCGACGCAGATGCTCGCCCGCCTGGGCGCGGAGGTCATCAAGATCGAGTCGCCCGTGGTCGGTGAATCCGGGCGCGCCGCACTGCCGATGATGACCGACCCGCTCGGCCGCCGCGTCGGCGTCACCTTCCTGCGCAACAACCTCGGCAAGCGCAGCGTCACGGTCGACCTCAAGCACCCCGAGGGCCGCGAGATCGTGCTGCGCCTGGCCGAGAAGGCGGACATCGTCTGCGAGAACTTCAAGCCGGGTACGGCCGGCCGGCTGGGCCTGGGCTTCGCGGACATCGCCGCCGTCAACCCGCGTGCGATCTACCTCTCGGTCTCCGGCTTCGGCAACACCACCGAGTCGCCGTACGCGTCCTGGCCCGCGTACGCCCCGGTCGCCGAGGGCATGGCCGGTCTGTACGACTTCAAGCGCGACCCGAACACCGCGCCCGTGGTGTCCCCGCTGGGCGCGCTGGGCGACTCGGGCTCGGCCCTGTTCGCGGTGATCGGCGTGCTCGCCGCGCTGCGCCACCGGGACGCGACCGGCGTCGGCCAGTACGTGGACATCTCCATGTTCGACGCCATGGTCGCGCTGAACGACGCGGGCATCAGCTACTGGTCGATGGGCCTGAAGGACCCCGGCCTGGCACCGCTGATCAACCACTCGTTCCGGGCCTTCGACGGCTACTTCCTGATCCAGTGCGCCCGCCCGCACATGTTCGCGGCGCTCGCCGACCTGGTCGGCAGGCCGCAGTGGAAGAGCGACCCGCGCCTGGCCGGCCCCCAGGAGTGGTTCGACCACATCGAGGACATCCTGCGGCCGGGCATCGAGGAATGGGCGGCGGACAAGTCCCGCCTGCAGGCGTGTGCGGCGCTCAGCGGGGTGGGCGTCGCGTCCGGCCCCGTGTACAACCCCGGCGACGTGATCGAGGACGAGCACGTGCGCAATCGCAACATGATCGTCGAGATGGAGCGCACCGACGGCGACCCGGCACCGGTCCTGTCGCCGGGCAACCCGGTCAAGCTCTCCCGCGTCGCCGAGGGCCCGGAGACCCGGGTGCCCTGGGTCGGCGAACACACCGCCGAGGTGTTGGAGGCCGAACTGGGCCTGTCCCGCGCGGAGATCGACCGCCTCGCGGCCGACGGCGCGATCGGGTTGGAGACCCCGTAGCCGCGCTCCCGAATCCACCCGCACGGCGGCCCGAGCGGCCGACGGCAACGCACGAACGCGACGAACCCGGACGAACCCAAGTGGAACGAGGCGGAAGCGGAGAAATGACGACTGACGGAACCGCAGTTTCGACGGGACGCGGCATCCTCGGATACGGGGCCTATCTCCCCTACCGGCGCCTGGACCGCAAGACCATCGCCGCCGTGGCCGGTACCGGCGGCGGCAAGGGCACCCGCACGGTCGCCTCGTTCGACGAGGACACCACCACCCTGGGCGTCGAGGCGGCCCGCAACACGCTGCGCGCGACGCCCGGGGTCCGCCCGCGCGCGCTGCTGTTCGCGACGGTGGCGCCCGCGTACGCGGACCGCACCAACGCGACCGCGATGCACGCCGCGTTGCGCCTGGACGGCTCGGTGCCCGCGATGGACGCCACCGGCTCGGTGCGTTCCGCGGCGGGCCTGCTCCGGCTCGCCCTGGACGGCGCCGGCGCCGCGCTCGTGGTCGGCGCGGACATCCGGGTCGGCCTGCCCGGCAGCGGCGACGAGGCGGCCGGCGGCGACGGCGCCGCCGCGCTGCTGGTCGGCGGTCCGGCCGAGGGCCCGGTGCTCGCCGAGTACCTCGGCGGCGCGTCCGCCACGGCCGAGTTCGTCGACCGCTGGCGCACCCCCGGCGAGGTGCGTTCGAAGTTGTGGGAGGAGAAATTCGGCGAGAACAACTACCTCGCCGCCGGTCGGCAGGCGTGGACCGACGCGCTCAAGGCCACCGGTCTGACCGCCGACCAGGTCGACCACGCGGTGATCGCCGGCCTGCACGGCCGCGCGGTCGCCGGGCTGGGCCGCCGGCTCGGGGTCCGCGAGGGAGTCCTGGGCGACGACCTCGCCGGCAGCGTCGGCAACACCGGCGCGGCGCACCCGGGTCTGTTGCTGAGCGCGACGCTGGACAACGCCGAGCCGGGCCGGGTGCTCGCCCTGGTCGTGCTCTCCGACGGCGCCGAGGTGTTCCTCTTCCGCACCACCGACGCTCTCGCCGCCTACCGGCCCACCCGCACGGTCGCCGAGCAGATCGCCGGCGGCGCGCCGCTGCCGTACGGGAAGTACCTCGCCTGGCGCGGGCTGCTCCCGGTCGAGCCGCCGCGTCGCCCCGAGCCCGCGCGTACCTCGTCCTCGGCCGCGGTGCGCTCGGTGGAGTGGAAGTACGGCTTCGTCGGCTCGCGCGATCGCGAGAGCGGCGCGGTGCACCTGCCGCCGCAGCGCGTGTCGATGACCGGTGGCAACGTGGACGACATGGAGCCGGTGCCCACCGCCGACGTGCTCGGCACGGTCAAGACGTTCACCGTGGACCGGATGGCCTACTCGCCCAGCCCGCCGGTGGTGTTCGCGGTCGTGGACTTCGACAACGGCGGCCGGCTGCCGATCGAGCTGACCGACATGGACGCGACCGAGGTGGCCATCGGCGACCGGGTCGAGCCGACCTTCCGCCGGCTGGGCACCGCCGACGGCATCCACAACTACTTCTGGAAGGCCCGCCCCGTGCGGACCGCCCGAGCCGCCGAGGAGGCATAGGCATGGGATCGCACGGCATCAAGGACCGCGTCGCCATCATCGGGATGGGCTGCACCCCCTTCGTCGAACACTGGGACCGGGGCACCGACGACCTGCTGATCGAGGCCACCACCGAGGCGTTCGCGAACGCCGGCGTGGACAAGGAGCAGGTCGACGCCTACTGGCTGGGCACCGCGCAATCCGGGATGTCCGGGCTGACGCTGGCCAAACCGCTGCAGTTGCAGGGCAAGCCGGTCACCCGCGTGGAGAACATGTGCGCGACCGGATCCGACGCGTTGCGCCAGGCCGCGTACGCGGTCGCCTCCGGCGCGTACGACGTGGCCATGGCGGTCGGCGTGGAGAAGGTCAAGGACGGCGGCTTCCAGGGCCTGAACGCGTTCCCGATCCCGGGTGACGGCACCGCGCGCACGCTCACCGCGGCGGCGATGTTCTCGATGGTGGTGCCCGCGTACGGCGACAAGTACGGCGTGTCCGAGGCGGAGATGCGCGACGTGTTGTCGCACATCGCGGCGAAGAACCACTACAACGGCGCCCGCAACCCGCGCGCGCAGTTCCGCAAGGAGATCGCCCCGGAGAAGATCTCCGCGATGCCCAAGCTCGCGGGCCAACTGGGCGTGTTCGACTGCGCGGGCGTCGCGGACGGTGCGGCGGCGGCGATCGTGGTGCGGGCCGAGGACGCACACCTGTACACGGACAAGCCGCTGTACATCAAGGCGCTGTCGCTGGTGGCGGGCAACGGCTCGGGGGTGATCGACCCGGAGTACGACTACACCACGTTCCGGGAGATCGCCGCGTGCGCCGAGGACGCCTACCGGCAGGCGGGGGTGCGCAACCCGCGCGAGGAACTGGCGATGGCCGAGGTGCACGACTGCTTCACGCCGACCGAGCTGGTCCTGATGGAGGACCTGCGCTTCGCCGATCGCGGCACCGCGTGGAAGGACGTGCTGGCGGGCGCGTTCGACCTGAACGGCCGGCTGCCGGTGAACCCGGACGGCGGATTGAAGAGCTTCGGCCACCCGGTCGGCGCGTCCGGGCTGCGGATGATGTTCGAGGCCTGGCTCCAGTTGCGCGACGAGGCGCCGGCGGACCGGCGGATCCCGGCGGACGGGCGCAAGCTCGCGCTGACCCACAACCTCGGCGGGTATCCCGGCGACATGGTCTCGTTCATCTCCATCCTGGGTAACGAACTCGGCTGACCCGCTTCGCCCGTGCGTCGTTCGAGGATGTCGAGCACGTCGGGAATTGCTCGTCACGGCTGGTGAGGGGCTCGATCGCGGTCGCGATCGGGCCCCTTTCGCCATCTCCGGACACCGGAAATGGGCAATCTGCCACAAGCATCACGGTTACCGTGGTTTCATCCGCGTCCGGGCCCTTGATGTGCGACAGTCATTGCACCCTGCCACCTCATGCCCGGAGGAGCGCGAGCGGATGCGCGAACGGCCCGAACACCCCGTGGACGGCCCCCTCGTGGTGGATCCGGCGCAATGGCTCGCGCACATCGGCCGGATGCGCGCCGAACTCGACGCCCTGCGCGGCGGTTTCGGGCTGCGCCCGGGGCCGGTCGGCTTCACGGGAGCGGCCCCGGGCGCCGCTGTCGCAGCCGGCGCCGGTTCGGGCGAGGACGCGGCGGCCGTCGAGGAGGCGCGTCGGCGCGGGTTGTTGTGCGATCTGCTGGCCGGCAGCCTCGGGCAGGCGGCGGAGTATCTGGCCCGGCTGACTCTGGACACCGACGATCCCGAACATCGACAGGCCGACGATCCGGGTCCGGCGACCAGCACGCCGGCGCGCAGCACGGTCCGGCCGGCGGACGTGGGGCCAGGCACTCCGTTCGGACCCGACGACGGGGACGACACGGCGTTGCCCTGGCGGCACCTGCGCCGGTTGTTCGTCGAGCCGGACCCGCACGGGCTGTTGCCCGAGCAGCGCCACACCGCCGCGACCGAGGGGCCGGGCTCGGGTCCGGTGGCCAGCGCCGAGTGGCACCTCGATCGCGACGACGTGCGCTGGTCCGACGAGATGTACGCGCTGTTCGGCCGCGACCGCGCGCTCGGCCCGGTGCCGCTGGCCGAGTTGGCCGGGCACACCGCGGTCGAGGACCGGGCGTTCGTCGCGGAGCTGGTACGCGAGCTGCTCGAACACGCGAACGGCGCCGAGGGGGAATTCCGAATCGTGCGTGCCGACGGCACCCGGGTTTTCGTGCAGTTCGTCGGCGAGCCGGTGCTCGGCGCGGACGGGACCCCGCACGCGGTCTGGGCGTTGCTCCGCGACATCACCGAACTGCGGCGCACCCAGGAGGCGTTGACCCGGACCCGGGCACAACTGCTGACCCAGCGTCGGCTGGTGCGCTCCGAGCACCGGGTCGCCGCCGAGCTCCAGCGCGTGGTGATGCCGTGGTGGACCCGGCCGATCCGGCTGCCCGGGATCGAGGTGGCCACCCGCTACTTCCCGGCCGAGCAGGACTCCAAGGTCGGCGGCGACTGGTACGACGCGCTCGCGTTGCCGGGCGGCGACGTGCTCCTGGCGGTCGGCGACATGTCGGGGCACGGAGTCGCGGCGGCGTCCGGGATGACCACGCTGCGCGGCGCGTTGCAGGGGGTGGCGATGACCGGGGCGGGGCCGGCGGCGATGTTGGCGGCGCTGAACCGGATCGTGGTGCACACGCTGCCGGCGGACAAGGTGGCCACCGCCGTGTGCGCGCGCTTCGAGCCGGTGGGGCGGGTGTTGACCTGGGCACAGGGCGGCCATCCGCCACCGCTGCTGTATCGGGACGGGGCCGGGCGGGCGCTGGCGACGCCGTTCGGCGTGCTGCTGGGCGCGCTGGACGAACCGGAGTTCGTCGAGGCCCGGGTCGAACTGCTCGCCGGGGACGTGCTGTTGATCTTCACCGACGGCCTGGTCGAGCGGCGCGGGCGCGGCACGGAGGAGGCGGTGGACGCGCTCCTGGGCCTGGGCCCGCGGTTGCTCGGCGCGGATGCCAGGACCTGCGTGGACGTGGTACTGAGTCGGCTCGGGCACACCCGGTACGAGGACGACGCGTGCGTGATGGCGGTGTGCGTGCGGTAGCACCCCGCTCGGCTCGGGACGGCTTTTGCCCGCCTGCCCACCCGTTGCGTCGGGTGGGCAGGCGGCGGGAGGCATGTTCGGGGCAGGGTGCTCCCCGCTCGCGGACCGGGTGCTCGCGACTTGGACGGCGTCGGTCTTGGACGGCGTCGGTGGGAGGGCTGCGGAAGGCACGCGTTCGGGGCCGGGTACTCAGGCCTCGCGGCCGAATTCTTCGCGGAAGGCGTGGATCTCCGGGACGTCGCGGTAGCGGTCGGTGAGTTTGCGCAGGACCTCCAGGCGGTCCCAGGTGCGTTTGGAGCTCACCTCGCCGGCGGCGCGGACCGCGAGGCGCGCGTGGTGCGCGCCCTGCTCGGGTCGGCCGTCGAGCAGGCACGCGGAGGCCAGCGAGATCAGGTCGAAGGTCTTCGAGCGTTCGTGACCGCGGGCCCGCAACTCCAATGCCTTCTCCGCGTGTTCCTGAGCCCGGCCGGCGGCGGTGGGGTCCACCTCGGCCAGCGTGCGGTAGACCAGCGCCTGCATGCCGTGCAGATCGGCCGCATCGAAGAAGGCCACCCAGTCCGGATCCTCGTCCGGGCGCGACCGGGCGAACTCCGCCTCGGCCCGGCCCAGGGTGCGCCGGCAGTCCGCGGCCCGGCCGAGCGCGGCCTGCGCCCACGCCTCCACGGTGTGGAACATCGCGCGTGTGGTCGCCCCCGCCCGCTCGCCCGCCGTGCGCTGCGCCAACTCGATCAGCGCGAGCGCGTCGGCCGGACGCTCCAGGTGCACCATCTGCCGGGCGGCGCGCGAGAGCGCCTCGGCCGCGCGCGGCAGGTCGCCCGCCTCCCGGGCGGCGTGCGCCGCGATCACGAAGTAGTTCTGCGCGGTCGGGTCCAGACCCACGTCGTGCGACATCCAACCGGCCAACGCGGCGAGGTTGGCCGCCACGTTCCACAACCGGCGGGTGATCGGCATCGGGTTGGGATAGGTCAGCAGATTGCCGACCTCGTTCAACTGTCCGATCACCGCCTTGCGTTGCAGCCCGCCCCCACGATCCGCGTCCCACATGCGAAAGACGGTGACCGCGTTCTCCAGCGCGGTGACCTCCTCGGCGCCGATCGGGCCCGCGTCGACGAGTCCGTACGACACCGGATCGGCGAGCGCGCCGCGCGGATGGGACAGGCCGAGCCCGGGGTTGAGCCACCGCTCGAAATTGGCCACCAGGGCCGGACCCGCGACGAGCGCGAACCCGCTGCCCGCGAAGCCGTGCCGGTTGAGCATCAGATCCATGCCGGTGAACTCGGTCAGCGCGGTCACCGTGCGCTCGGTGCTCCACGGCAGATCCTCCTGCACCACCTGCGCGTTGTGCCGGGGGCGACCGGTCAGGCCGAGGTCCTCGGAGGTGACGACACGCCCGAGCCGCTCGGTGAAAAGCGCCGCCAGGACCCGGGGCACCGGGTCCCTCGGCCGCTCGCCGTCCTCCAGCCAGCGCCGGACCCGGGAGGTATCCGTGGCAAGCTGAGGATGGCCCATCGCGGCGGCCCGACGGTTGACCAGTCGGGCGAGTTCGCCCTTGGACCACCCGGTCAGGGCGAAGAGGTCCACCAGTTTGGTGTTGGGTTCCCGGCGCATTGCAAACCGCCCGTTGATGTGGGGACCGTGGCTCGAAAGCGCCCTGTAGGAGGTCGCTCGCCGGACCGAGGCTAGCCGGGTCCGGAGCAGCCGGCTCCGATTCGCCATGGTTCGCCAGGGCTCGCCACGTGGATCACCACCCGGATCTCGGAGTGTTGTGGATGGTGGATCCGGCACGTGGGCCCCCACCCGCCGCGCGGCCGGGTCCACCCTCTCGGCAGCGCAGGAAGGTCTACATGTCATCCACGACGTCCACCACCCCCGGCCGCCCGACCAATCCCGGTTCCGCGACCTCACGGCCGGGCACACCCGGTCCGAACAGGCGTACATCCTCCGGTGGTTCGGCGCCCGGCACGGTGGCGTCGACGAACCCCGCGGTCGCGGCGAACGCCGCGGTCGCCACCGGTCCGGCCCCGGCCGGCGGAGCCGGCCCTGGAGTGCCTCGCATGCCGCAACAGATTCCGGGGCCGGAGGCGGTCGCCGCGCTCACGGCCCGACTCTGTCCCGGCTTCACCGCCGGCGCGGTGCTGCGCCGGACACCGCGTTCGCTGCTGCTGTCCGGTTCGGTCGGGCGCGGCCCGGTCGTGGTCAAGTATCTGACCGACGCCTCACCGCACTGGCTCCAGCGCTTTCGGCACGAGGTCAACGCCTACCGCACCTTCACCCGGCAGCGGCCGCCGGTCCGGGTGCCGCGACTGATCGCCGCCGACCCCGAGCGGCGCATCCTGGTGATGGAACACGTGGCCGGCCGGCCTGCGGCGAACGAACGCCACCCGGGCACCGCGATGGCCCGCGCCGACGTCCGCGCCGTGTTGCACGCGTTCACCACGCTCAACCGGTGGAAGCCCCCGCCCGGGTCGTTCCCGCTCGCGTTCGACTATCCGGCCCGCGTCGACCGCTACCACAAGCTCGGCCTGCTCACCGACCGCGACGCCGGCGACCTGGCCCAACTCCTGCGCGGCCTCAGCCGGGTGCCCGCGCAGTTCTGCCACGGCGACGCGGTGTTGTCCAACGTGCTGCTGACCGCCCAGGGCGCGGCGCTGGTCGACTGGGAGTCCTCCGGCTACCACCTGCCCGGCTACGACCTGGCGGTCCTGTGGACCCTGCTGGCGCGGGACCCGATGACCCGCCGCCAGATCATCCAGACGGCCCAACAATCGGGCTCCCTGTCCCGGGACGCGTTCCTGGTCAACCTGATGCTGGTGCTCGTCCGCGAGATCCGACTCAACGACGTGGGCCCGGTCGGGGAGGACCAGCGCCGGCTGCTGCGCAGGCTGCACGACGACTGCGGGATGGTCCGCCGGGCCGTGCGCGCGGCCATCGGCACCCGCTAGTGGTCCTGGCCGCCCGGCGCCGGCGGGATCGCCCCGCCGTCCCGCTCGCTCAGCCGCCGAAGGTGTCCGAAGGGATCGGCTTGAGCAGTTGGAACACGTCGTCGGTGATCGGGCGGTCCCAGGTCACGATGCGCACCATGACGTTGTCGCTGCGGTCGAACTCCACGCAGGCCAGGCGCCCCTCCGCGTACTTGACCTTGCGGATGATCAGCAGGTCGTCGCCGAGCATGATCGGGGTGTCCTCGGTGGACAGCTCCTCGGGCATTTCCTCGTGCCCCAGGGCCGCGACCAGCTGTTGGGCCTCGATCCGGCCGACGCCCTCCTCGCGCGCGGGCGAGCCCGGCGGCAGGTTGCCGATCAGCATCGCCGGACCGCGGTTGGCCAGCAGGTCGTAGCGGACGAAGATCCCCTGGCAACTGCCGTCCTCCCCCGGCAACATGGCCACGATCACGGAGCCGGGCCAGTCGGTGAACGGGATGGCAAGAACGTCGAAATCCGGCCCGGACGGGGGGCGGCGGCGCAGGAAACCCATACAGACATGCTAGTGGCCCCTCACCATGCCGCCGGCCACGCATGATCCTTGGGCGACATCCGAGCGGGAACGCGAATCCACCGAAGATCGCCCAAAGCACGACGAATCGCCCCGAAAACGCCCCAAGGCCCGCACCCTGCACGGGCGCGGGCCTTGCTAGGTCTGCGGTCCGTTGCCGGAGCCGCGGGACCGATTCAGAGCGGGCGAACCATCTCGGCCTGAGGGCCCTTCTGGCCCTGCGTGACCTCGAACTCCACGCGCTGGTTCTCCTCCAACGAACGGTAGCCGTTCGTCTGAATGGCGGAGAAGTGGACGAAGACGTCTGCGCCGCCGTCGTCCTGCGAGATGAAGCCGTAGCCCTTGTCGGCGTTGAACCACTTGACCGTACCGGTGGCCATGTCTTGATTCCTTCACGTAACCCACAGACACCACACCTCGTGATGCCCGGGTCGCGAACCGTCGAGTGGTCCCACTCCCCGCGTTACCCCGGGATGCCCTCGCTGTGAGGAGCGAAAAACGCCCACGGCTGTTGATGTCCGCAGGCGTTGGACGTGCGAGGGAACTACATCTACTGCTGCAACCGCGGACAACGCTACATGCCAACGAGTGCTCCGCAACAGCCCTTCGCAGTGCGAATCCGACCGTCACCAATGCGGCCAACGGGGGGCATAGCCGGCACACGTCGCTCGGTTCATCCGCGCGGGTGACACAACTGGGCGCAACCGAGGGCTGACCAAGCGTCAGTCGCGGGCCCTCGCCGGCCGCCTGCCCGTCACTTTCCGAACACCCTTCGAACACACGGATGTTCACTCGGCCTTCGCATCACCGCCATCGGTTCATGGTTGGCCCTTCGCGCCGTCTGTCTACCGTTTCGGCATGGCCGCACCGACCGCCCTACCCGCGCCCCCGACGCCCGCGTACGTGCCATCGCCGCCGCGAGTCGCGCCGGTCGCGCCGCCCCCGGACCGGACGCCGCGCATTCGACTGCGCCGGTTGCGCCGGGTGGGTGCGGCGCCCGCCCGGGTGTACGGATTCGCCGCGCTGATCCTGGCCGGCCTGGTCGCCTTGACCGCGGTGATCGCGGTCGGCGCCGGCAACGCCCGGTCCGGACTCGGCGAGGTCGCCGACACCTCCGCACCGCGGGCCGCCGTCGCGGCGGATCTCTACTTCGCGCTCGCCGATCTCGACGCGCAGGTCGCCAACGTGCTGCTGGTCGGCTCGGACGAGCAGGTCGGCAACCGGCAGTTGGCGCTGCGGCAGATGCGCGAGCGGCGCAGCCGGATCACCGCCGACATCCAGACGCTCGCCTCCGGCGGCGCGCCGGTCGGCACGTTGATCGACGGACTCGGCCGCTACGACGCCTACGTCGCACAGGCGCGCCTGGCCGACGAGCAGGTCCAGGAACGCCCGGCCGGGCGCCCGCCGACGTCCGCGCTCAACTACTTCGCGAGCGCGACCAGCATGCTGCACGAGGATCTGCTGCCGGCCGCCGACGCCCTGGGTCGTGGCGCCGAGGAGAAGCTGGCCTCCGACGCGGACTCCGATCGCACGCACGCCCGCTGGGCGGCGCTGGCGGTCGGCGCGGTGGGTGTGTTGCTGGTGGTCGTGCTGATCGTCGGCCAGATCCGCTGGGCCCGCCGCTTCCACCGCGTCCTGGCACCGGGGCTGGCCGCGGTGACCATCGCGGTGGCCGCGCTCACCGGCACCGCCGTAGCCCTGTTCACCGACCACGCCGCCCGGTTGCGCGACGCGCAGACGCAGGCGTTCGACCCGTTCCTGGCGCTGGCCCGGGCCCGGGCGACCGCCTCGGACGCGAACGCGGACGAGAGCCGGTTCGTGATCCTGCCCGACCGTGCCCGCTCGTACAGCGAGAGCTTCGCCGCCAAGTCCGCGCAGTTGGAGCGGATCGTGCCGAACCAGCGGGTGGCCGCGCGCCTGGATGCCTTCCGCCGCGACGACCGGGCGCTGCGCGCGGCGGTCGCCGAGGGCCGGCTGGATGTCGCCGTCGGCCTGGCCACCAAGGTCGGCCGCGGCAACCTGGCCTTCGACTTCTACGACTACCAGACCGCGTTGGCCCAGGTCGCGGACGCCGAGCTGGCCGACTTCGAGGACCGCACCGACCGCGCCGACGACGCGCTGACCGGCTGGCCGTGGGTGCCGATCGGCGTGCTCGGGGTGTGCGTGGTGCTGGTGGCGGCGAGTGCGCGCCCGCGTCTGCTGGAGTACGCACAGCGCTGAGCCGCGGCGCCGCCGGTCCGGCGTGTCGACGGCCCCGCCGGTCCGGCGTACCACCCCTGCCCACATCTTTGCCGCAGTCAAGTGTTCGCGGCGGTCGACAGCGTCACAGTTTCCCGAGGCCGTCCAAACGATATTGCCTCTGGAATATGGCCGGGCCCACGCCTTACGCTCCGCCCATGGAATTCAACCTTGCCGACCTCTTCGAGCGCGCGGCCGGGGAATACCCCGAACGCGAGGCGATCGTCGCGAACGGTGAACGCCGTACATATGCCCTTCTGGAGGAGCGGGCGAATCGCCTCGCCCATCACCTCCGGGACTCCGGCGTGCAGCCGGGCGACCATGTCGCGGTCTACGCCTTCAACATCATCGAATGGGCGGAGGCGATGCTCGCGATCTACAAGATCCGAGCCGTCTGCATCAATGTGAATTTCCGCTATGTCGCGGATGAGCTGGCCTATCTGCTGGATCAGGCCGAACCGGTCGCGCTGGTCTTCCAGCGGCAGTTCACCGACCGGGTCGCCGAGGTCGCGCCCAAGGTCGCCTCGCTGCGCCACCTGATCGTGGTCGAGGACGGCACCGAGCCCGACCCGGCCGGGGTCACCGCCGAGTCGCTGGGCGCGGTGCGCTTCGAGGACGCGATGGCGGCCGGTGCGCCCGAGCGGGACTTCGAGCCACGCTCGGCCGACGACCTGTACCTGCTGTTCACCGGCGGGACCACCGGCCTGCCCAAGGGCGTCGTGTGGCGCCAGGAGGACGTGATCTTCGCCCTCGGCGGCGGCATCGACCCCACCAACGGCGAGCGCATATCCCGGCCCGAGGAGATGGTCGAGAAGGGCCGCAACGGCCAGATGACCACCTTCCCGATCGCGCCGCTGATGCACGGCGCGACCCAGTGGGGAGTGCTGCAGAACCTGGCCAAGGGCCACCGCGTGGTGCTGATCGACAAGTTCGACGCACACGGCGTGTGGGAGACCGTGGTCGCCGAGCGCATCAACGTCATCCTGATCACCGGCGACGCGATGGCCCGCCCGCTTCTGGAGTCGCTCGCCGAGCCGCGCGACGGGCGCGAGTCGTACGACCTGTCCTCCCTGTTCGCCCTGTCCTCCAGCGCGGCGCTGTTCTCGCCGTCGCTGAAGGAGGAATTCATGGAGCGCCTCGGCATCGTGGTCAGCGACGCCATCGGCGCCTCCGAGTCGGGCGCCAACGGCGTGGGCGTCGCGGTCAAGGGCCAGACCGAGCAGCAGAGCGGGATCACCGTCAAGGCGGTCCCCGACTCGGTGGTCCTGGACGACGACCTCAACCAGCTCCCGGCCGGGGTCGTGGGCCGACTCGGCCGCAAGGGCAACATCCCGCTCGGCTACCTCGGCGACCCGGTCAAGACCGCCGAGGTCTTCCGCACCGGCCCGGACGGCACCCGCTACGTGGTACCCGGCGACTACGCCCGCCTGGAGGGCGACGGCCGGATCACGCTCCTGGGCCGCGGCTCGGCGACGATCAACTCCGGCGGCGAGAAGATCTTCACCGAGGAGGTCGAGGGCGCGGTCAAGGCCCACCCCGAGGTCTACGACGCGATCGTGGTCGGCGTCCCGCATCCGCGCTGGGGCCAGACCGTCGCGGTGGTCGTACAACCGCGCGAGGGCCGAACGCCGAGCCTGGCGGACATCCAGGAGCACTGCCGCACCAAGATCGCCGGCTACAAGGTGCCCAGGGTCATGCGCATCGTCGAACGGACCCAGCGCACACCCACCGGAAAGCCCGACCTGCCCTGGGCACTCGCGGTGGCGTCCGCACCGGACGGCGCAGCCGAATCCGAAACCGAATCCGCTTAGCGGACCGCAGTTGCCGAGCCGCGTGGCGGGACAGGGTTCGCAATCCGCCCGGCGGCACACGGTTCGAACCGGAACAACACGGTTCGAAAAAATTAGCCGCATCGATCCGAATCGGTGGAGTACCGATTCGGATCGATAAAGGAAAAGCCGAATACACCGCCCGGGTAATCCCGGGCGGTGTATTCGTCTCTCGACTCAGACGGCCCGCTCGCGACCCTCCCAATAGGGATCGCGCAACCGCCGCTTCTGCAACTTCCCATTCGGGTCGCGCGGCATCGCGTCCACGAAATCGACGGTGCGCGGGCGCTTGTACGTGGCGAGTTGCTCGACACAGAACGCGAGCAGTTCCCCGGCCAGTTCGGGGCCGGCGACGAAGCCCTCGTTGGCCTCGACGACCGCCTTGACCTCCTCGCCCCAGTCCTCGTGCGGGATGCCGAACACCGCCGCGTCACCGACCGCGGGGTGTCGCAGCAGGGCGCTCTCGATCTCGGCGGGGTAGATGTTCTGCCCACCGGAGATGATCATGTCGATCTTGCGGTCGCGCAGGTACAGGTAGCCGTCCTCGTCGAGCAGCCCCACGTCGCCGACGGTGAACCAGTCGCCGATCCGACCCTTGCGGGTCTTCTCCTCGTCCTTGTGGTAGTTGAACCGGCCGGCCCGCATCAGCATGTACACGGTGCCGATCTCGCCGGCCGGCAGCCGGTTGTCGTCGTCGTCGAAGATGCCGATCTCGCTGATCGGCCACGCCTTGCCCACCGTCCCGGGCCGGTCCAGCCACTCCTGCGCGGAGCAGAAGGTACCGCCGCCCTCGCTGGCGGCGTAGTACTCCTCGACGCACAACCCCCACCACTCGATCATCCGCCGCTTGACGTGATCGGGACAGGGCGCGGCACCGTGCACGGCGTGCCGCATGGACGACACGTCGTACCGGGCCTTGATCTCGTCGGGCAGTTGCAGCAGTCGGTGGAACTGGGTCGGCACCATGTGCGTGTGGGTGACCTTGTACCGGTCGATCACCCGCAACATCTCCTCGGGCCGCCACTTCTCCATCAACACGACGGCGTGGCCGATGTGCAGCGACTGCTGCGCGTGCTGGAGCACGGCCGTGTGGTAGAGCGGCGAGCCGACCAGGTGCACGTTGTCGTCGTGCGGCTTGACGCCGTAGATCAGCAACGTGCCGCCGTAGCGGGCCTCTTCGGGCGATCCCCCGGACAGCGGCCGGCGCACGCCGCGCGGCCGGCCGGTGGTGCCGGAGGTGTAGTTCATCGTCATGCCGACGCTGCGCTCGGCCGGCGGCTCCGCCGACCGGCCCTCGCTCAGTTCGGCGAACGGCCGGAAGCCCGGCACCGCGCCGACCGCGAACCGCGCCTCGGCAGGCACCTTCGCCTCGTCCGCCGCGGCCGCGATGGTGTCCGCGAACCGCTCGTGGCCGATCACCACCTTGGACTCGCTGTCCGCGAGGATCCAGGCGATCTCGGGCCCGACCAGGTGGTGGTTCACCGGCACCATGTAGAGCCCGGCCTGCGCCGCCGCCATGTACGCCACGATGTACTCGGCACAGTTCGGCAGGATCACGCTGAACACGTCACCGGTGCCCAACCCCGCCGCCCGCAGCCCGTGCACGAGCCGGTTCGACGCGGCGAACAACTCCCCCGCGGTCCACTCGGCGCCATCGGGGTCGACCAGCGCGAGCCGGTCCGGATTGGCCTGCGCATGGGCCCAGAAGCCGTTCGCCACGTGCGGTTCCCTTCGAGCTGACCGGTTACTTGACAATGTCTGACATTGTGACGGGCCGGCGCCTAGAAAGAAAGGGGACCTTACTTATTTGTGGGTGACTTCTCCCCGGCCGCGGGTCCCTTGGCGGTGGTCTGTGCTGTGGTCTGTGCTGTGGTCTGTGCTGTGGTCTGAGTGGCGGTCCGCGTGGTGGCCTGGGTGGCGGTTCCGCGTGGTGGCCTGGGTGGCGGTCCGCTCGGTGATCTGAGTGGTCGTCTGTGTGGCAGCCCGCCGGACGGTGTCAGCGACGCTTCACTCTGCGGCACCGATCCCGGGCAACCGTGCCACCGACGGCTCGGCCTCCGGGCCGAGCCGCTGCATCGCGCCCTTGATGTGCGGCGACGGGTACGCCATACGAATCAACGGCGTGGCCGCCCCCATCACCCGCCGCAGCCCCTTGAGCCCGGGCCGCGCCACCGACGAGGGCAGGCCGCGATACCCGTACAGCTCCTTGGCCCAGCGCGGCAACGCCGCGTACGCCAACTCCGAGACCTGGCGCCACAACACCTCCCGCCCGAGCACGAGCACGAACGGCACCGGCGGCCGACGCAGGAAGTCGAACACGCTCTGCGCCTCGTCCGACGAAGCGAGCACGGGCCGAACCTCCGCGAAGTAGCGATCCAGCTCGACCACCGACCCCGGCACCTCCGCCCCCGGCAGCCCCACCAACTCGGCGGAGCGCCGCTGCTCGTCCAGGTACAGATCGGCCAGCTCGTCGGTGAACGGGAACCCGGCCTGCCTGGCGACGGACAGGTACGACCCGACCTCGGCGCAGTGGATCCACCGCAGCAACTCAGGCTCGTCTATCCGGTACGACTGCCCCGTCTCGGGATCCACCGCCCTGATCACAGCGTGGATCCGCCGCACCCGAGCCCCGGCCGCCTCGGCTTCCCCCCGCGTCCCGTAGGTCGTCACGCCGATGAAGTCGGCGGTACGAATCAACCGACCCCAGGGATCCTTCCGAAAGTCGGAGTTCTGCACGACACCGCGCACAGCCCTTGGGTAGAGGGCCTGGAGATACAGGGCTCGCACGCCCGCCACCCACATGACGGGGTCGGCGTGCAGTTGCCAGGTCACCGAACTTGGACCGAAGAGCCCTACATCGGGGCCGCTTTCGACGTCGGGGCCGTTGGCGGCGTTGGGGCCGTTGGCGGCGTTGGCGGCGTCGGGGCCGTCTACAGCGTCAGGGCCCTTTCCGGCGTCGGGCCAGTGCTCGGCATCCGCATCCGCGACGTTTCCGATGTCCCTGACCTGCCGTGAATCAACCACCGGCACACCTTCCCGAACCTGGTCCGCACCTGCACCTGGGACTACGAGGGTACGAGCCACGCCCGGCGGGCGGATGGATCCGGCGTGGGCGGGACGTCGGAGTTGCGTCTTGGTTGGGTTGGGTGCGGGTGGCCTTGTGCTAAACGGTCGGCGTGGATCGGCGGAGGTGGGCCTGGTCCCGTGGTCGCCGGTGGCCGGGAGCCTTGGGTTTCCCGGCGAGAGGTGGGTGTTGCTCGGCGGGAAAGGCGCTGGCAACGGCGGAGCGGGAGGGCGGCCCGGTGAGGTCCGCCGGGGGGCCTTTCCGAGTGAGCCGGGTGTTCGCGGCCGGCGGTCGCGTCTTGGTCGGCAGCGGGTGGCTCAGTGCTAAACGGTCGGCGTGGACCGGCGGAGAATGGCCCGGTCCCACGGTCACCGGCGGTCAGGAGCCCTGAGCTTCCCGGCGAGACACGGGCGTTGCCCGCGGGAAAAAGCGCTGGCAACGGCGGAGCGGGAGGGCGCTTGCGTCGGGTCCGCCGAGGAGCCTTCCCGAGTGGGCCGGGCGTTCACGGCCGGCGGTCGCGTCTTGGTCGGCAGCGGATGGCTCAGGGCTAAACGGTCGACGTGGATCGGTGGAGGTGGGCCTGGTCCCGGGGTCACCGGCGGCCGGGAGCCTTGGGTCTCCCGGCGAGAGGTGGGTGTTGCTCGGCGGGAAAGGCGCCGGCAACGGCGGAGCGGGTGAGTGCTTTCGTCGGGTCCGCCGGGGGACCTTTCGAGTGGGCCGGGCGCTTTCGGCGGGCGGTCGCGTCTTGGTCGGCAGCGGGTGGCCTTGTGCTAAACGGTCGGCGTGGATCGGCGGAGAATGGCCCGGTCCCACGGGCACCGGCGGCCGGGAGCCCTGAGTCCTCCGGCGAGAGGTGGGTGTTGCTTGCCGGAAAGGCGCTGGCAACGGCGGAGCGGGAGGGCGGCCCGGTGAGGTCCGCCGGGGGGCCTTTTCGAGTGGGTCGGGAGCGTTTCGGTGGGCGTTTCGGGTCGGGTGGCCGGGTGGAGGGCTGTCTGAGGGCTTGGAGGGTCACGATCGGGATCTCGAGGCTGCTTCGCACACTCGGGTTTTCGCTGACCTGCGGTTTTGCGGGGTTGTGCGGCGTGAGTGCGTGTCGAGGGCCGGTTTGTGAATGCCGGTGGTGGATTGCGTGTGGGCAGGGTTCTCGGTGGGCGTTTCGGGTCGGGTGGCGGGAAGGGCGGCCCGGTGAGGGGCGCCGGGAGTCTTTCCGGGGGGTCGGGTCTGTTCCGGTGGGCGTTTGGGGTCGGGGCGGTCGAGCGGGAGGCCGTCCGAAGGCCGTCTCAGGGGTTCGAGGGTCACGATCGGGATCCCGGGACTGCTTCGAGCGCGCGGCTTCCCGCTGACCTGCGGTTTTACGGGACCGACCGGGAGGAGCGCGTGTCGAGGGCCGGGTTGTGCACTCCGGCGACCGAAACCGCCCACTCGCCGCCCGCTCTTCTTCTCGTTTCCCGCCACCGCCCACCCACCGCAGGCCGCAACGGCCCGGCCCACTCGGGAAGGTTCCCCGGCGGACCTCACCGGGCCGCCCCACCCGCTCCGCCGTTGCCGGCGCCTTTCCGGCGAGCAACGCCCAGGTCTCGCCGGGGAACTAAAGGCTCCCGGCCGCCGGTGACGGTGGGACCGGGCCATTCTCCGCCGGTCCACGCCGACCGTTTAGCCCTGAGCCACCCGCACCCAACCCGACCAAGACGCGACCGCCGGCCGTGAACGCCCGGCCCACTCGGGAAGGCTCCCCGGCGGACCTCACCGGGCCGCCCACCCTTCCGCGCCGTTGCCGGCGCCTTTCCCGGCAAGCAACACCCACGTCTCGCCGGGGGACCCAGGGCTCCTGACCGCCGGTGACCGTGGGACCAGGCCCACCTCCGCCGGCCCACGCCGACCGTTTAGCACTGAGCCACCCGCTGCCGACCAAGACGCGACCGCCGGCCGCGAACACCCGGCCCACTCGGAAAGGCTCCCCGGCGGACCTGACGAAAGCACCCACCCGCTCCGCCGTTGCCGGCGCCTTTCCGGCGAGCAACACCCACGTCTCGCCGGAGGACTCAGGGCTCCCGGCCGCCGGTGACCGTGGGACCGGGCCGATCTCCACCGGCCCACGCCGGCCGTTCAGCACCGAGCCACCCGTGCCCGGCCCGGCCGAAATTCCCCGCAGCCCCGAAACGCAAAAAAGGGCCCGGGAAAGGGCCCGGGAAACGCGAAAGGCCCATCCCTGTTCGGGATGGGCCTTTCACACGTAGATTCCGGCGGCGTCCTACTCTCCCA
>NZ_JBEXUX010000026.1:0-131251 GCF_040629175.1 Embleya sp. NPDC005971
GGATCGACATACCGGAACGCTGATCCAGGTCGGCGGCGCCGGTGCCCGGTTGTGGACGCCGCCGCGGTGGACCGCGCGCGCCGGCTGAGCTGCCATGTCCCACGGGGTGCCGAGCGGGAGAACATCCGCGGGTCCACACCGGAAGGGCTCGACAGCAGATCCGGCCCGACCTGATCATCCCCACCGGCAAGCGCAAGGGGCACAACCCCTCGGTGGCCGGCATCGACCGGGCACTGGCCGAGTACGTGTCGCGACGGCGAGGCGGTCGCTGATCGAGCTGGTCGCCACCTCGCCGTGTGCGCCGTTCGCGCCGTCGTCGACCCGGGTGACCACCGGCCCGCGTCCGTGCACCACCGCCGCCCATCCGGCGGGATCGGTGTGCCGGTCCACGCGGGGGTAGACGTCGCCGACGTCGCGCCGGATCACCGCGGGGACGAACGCCTCGCGCCGCACTGCGCTCATCGCCTCGCGTACCCACGGGGCCCGCGAGAACGCGCCCTGCGCGTCGAGTTCGTGCATGGCGTCCTCGTGGGCGGTCACGGCTTCTTGTGCTCGCCGCCGCGGGGCTTGTGCACGTCCGGGTTCTGCCCCTCCTGGCCCGGGGTCGGTTGCGGCGTGTCGTCCGGCTTCTTGTCGTTCGGCTTCTTGTGCTCACCCATGACGAGCCCCTCGGATACCGACAGTCATTCGACCATGGCGCGCCGGTCCCGCCGAGGCAACACCGTCGTCGACCTCACGGAACCCGCTCCCCCCGCAGGGGCGCCCGCCGACGGGCCGGCGCGGTCTTGATGCTCCGGTCGGTGGTGTGGCTGCGGGCACGTGATGTCGGGGCTGTCGAATGCGGCGGCGTGGAGTGCGGGTCCGGCGTGCCCTGACACAGCCTCGCCTCTCCGTGCGTCCGGATGCCTTCCGGTCCGGCCCGACCGGCGACGCGAGCGCTGTGCCGGATCGGTACGACCGACCGGTGGCGGGGCCCGGCCCGGTCGGGGTCGGGGTGGTCGTAGGGGTCCACCCGCGTCTCCACCCGTTGTTCCACCCATGGGTCCAGGCGCGGAGAAGGGCGCCGGCGGCAGTCTGGCGACATGACCACCACAGACTGGATCACCGACATCCTCCTCGTCCTCGTCGTCTTCCGGCAGTTGCGCGAGGACCGACTCGACCGCAAGACCTTCCTCCTCCCGCTGGGGATCGTGGGTTTCGTGGCGTTCAAGTACCTCCACTCGATTCCCACCGCGGGCAACGACACGGTGTTGATCGGCGCGTTGATGGCGATCGGCGCCGCGCTCGGCGTGGCGGGCGGCGTCTTCACCCGGATCCGCTTTGCCGGCGGGCATCTGCTGATCAAGGCCGGCGCGGTCTCCGCGGTGTTGTGGGTGCTGGGCATGGGCGCGCGGATGGGGTTCCAGGTATGGGTCGACCACGGCGGTGCCGACGACGTCGCCCGCTTCAGCCTCGCCCACCACATCACCACCGGCCAGGCATGGGTCGCGGCGTTCGTGCTGATGGCGCTCACCGAGGTCGTCACGCGGGTGGCCACGATCTTCGTACGGAGCCGGATGGCGACCCCCGGGCCGTCGGCGAACGCGGCGCGCTCCGTGTCGTCCCTCGACCGGGTGGCCTGACCGTGGGATATGGTCGCGCCGTGCCCGTACCCGAGAGCGTCCCCGTCTTCGGGCCGTCCTCGGGGCGGGAGCCCGGCCCGCGAGCGATGGTCCGGAGCGATCCCCGGGTGCAGTGGGCCGTCAGCCTGGGCGTCGTCGCCGTGGGTATCGCGACCATCCGCCCGATGGGTTTCAGCGGTCACGGCCTGGCCGTCGTCGTCCTCGTCGCGGTCAACTCGCTGTTCCTGCTGGGCCGAAACATTCCCGACGACAAAGTCCCGGCACGTGTGGCCGTCGTATGGATGTCGTTGGGCATCGTCGCGGCTGCCTGCCTGATCGGCACCGCCCGCAGCGGCACCGGCTACCTGTTCGCATACTTCCTCGTCGGCCACATCGGCTACCGGCTCCCGCCCGCCCGGGCCGTCCCGCTCGCCGCGCTGGCCGGTCTGCTCTGCGGTGGAGTGCTGTACCTGCGTCTGGGCCCGGGCCACGAGGCGTTGCCCTGGGGGCTCGGATTGTCCATCGCCCTGCCGGTGGTGGTGGGCATCGTCAGCCGCAGTCGGCAGCGGGCGCTGGAGGCCGTGCTCGCATCCGCCGAATCCGCCGAGCGCGCCGCCCGCGCCGAGGCCCGCACGGCCGCACTGGCCGAGCGCAGCCGCATCGCCCGGGACGTGCACGACGTGCTCGCGCACTCGCTGGCCGGAATCAACATGCAACTCGAACTGGTGGACGCCCTCCTCGACACGGGCGACCTGGCCAGGGTCCGCGAGGCCAACGACAGGGCGCACAGTCTGGTGAAAGAGAGCCTGAAGCAGGCCCAATGGACCGTTCACGCGCTGCGCGAGGACGCGCTGCCGCTGTTGGAGAGTTTGACCGCCATGATCGAGTCGTCGGGTCACCGGGACGCGCTCACCGTCGCCGGCACCGTACGCGAACCACCGGCCCGAACGGCCCAGCACCTGCTGCGGATTGCCCAGGAGGCGCTGACCAACGCCGCCCGGCACGCGCCCGGGGGCGATGTGCGGGTGCGGGTGACGTTCGCCGCGGCGTCGACGACACTGGGGATCCGCAATGGCCCCGCGACCCGCGCGCCGGCCGGGGGAGGCAGCGGCATGGGACTGATCGGAATGCGCGAGCGCATCGCCATGGTGGGCGGAACCCTCGCCACGGGACCGATCACGGAGGGACCGGACCGAGGTGGCTGGCAGGTGGAGGCGGTGATCCCGGGATGAGCGACACCACAGGGCACGACCCGCGATCGACCGACGCGCCCCGGCGCCTGCGGGTGGTCGTGGCCGACGACCAGGCCGCCGTCCGCGAGCCGCTCGCGGCCGTGCTCGCCCTCTCCGAGGACATCGACGTCGTCGCAGCCGCCGCGGACGGGGACGAGGTGCTCGCCGCCGCGGCCGCGGGACCGGTGGACGTGGTGCTCATGGACCTGCGCATGCCCCGCACCGACGGCATCGAGGCAACCCGCCGGTTGACCGAGGACCACCCCGGAGTGGCCGTCGTCGTCCTGACCACCTTCGCCGACGACGACTCGATCCTGGCCGCGCTGAGCGCGGGTGCCCGCGGCTACCTCACCAAGAACGCGGGACGCCGGGACATCGTCCGCGCGATCCGGGCCGCCGCCGCGGGCCAGTCCGTCCTCGACCGCGAGGTCCAAGACCGGCTACTGGCCACCGTCCGCACCCGGGCCACGGCACCGAAGCAAAGCCTTCCCGAAGACATCACACCCCGCGAGCGCGAGGTCCTCACCCTCATCGGCCAGGGCCTGCCGAACCGGGCCATCGCCGAGAAACTCTTCATCAGCGAGGCCACCGTCAAAACCCACATCAACAACCTCTTCGCCAAGGCCGGCATCCGCGACCGCGCCGACGCGGTACGCCGAGCCATCGCCGCCGGCCTGTGACGCCGACGAGGCCCCGGACGTCACGCGATGGCCGGTGAAGACCGGGACGCAACGGTCGAACAGCCCGGCCCGGGGTTTCGTCAGCGCGGCCCTGCTCACCGGCGCGGCGATCCTGATCGCGATCCTGTTGCGGGAGACCCCCACCGAAGTCGCCGCGCGGCGGAACACGGCGGCGGGGAGCGCGACAACGACCGAGGCAGCGAACGAACCGGTGGGATGAACGCGCCAGGGGCTCATAGGTTCGCCCTGCCACGGGCCGGCCACCCCATGCGGTCGCCGGCCCGCGGCGGTCTCAGCGGGGGTCTCCGACGCAGTCGGAACGTCGGTCGTGCGTCGCCGCGGTGACGAGCCGTCCCATGATCTCGGCCCGGCCGATCCGGAAGGCGTACTCGGCCGCGAGCAGAAGCCGCCGGCCGTGCTGCGCGGGACCGGCCGGGAGTTCGGCGGACCGCTCCAGGGCCCGGATCGCCGAGGTGACCGAGCCGCGGCGCAGAGCGATGGTGTGAACGGTTCGAGGTCGTCGGCGACTTGGCCGTCGGGTCCCAGGATCGAGTGTGCCCGGTGTCAGGCCCTGCGGTATCCGGTGGACGATCCCGTGCCCGGCGCCCTGCGCGCGCGAGAACGGACGCCCCGCTGGGATGTCGTGGGTCCGCGCGGCGAGTTCCTGATCGTGGAAGTCCGCATCGTCGTATACGGCCGGGTGCTCCGGTGGTTTCACCGTGCCACCGCCGGCGTCGGGCCGAAACCGTCGGCAAGGCTGGTCAGAACCGAGCCGGACCAACTGCTTTCCCCGAACACGCCGACCGGCATGGCGAGCACGCCGCACTCGCGCCGGAGCGTCTCCGCTGGGATGCCAACCGGGAAGAAGTAGTTGCCGGGACAGGTTCGGCTCGCCAGGGGAATCGCCCCGAGTACTTCGTCCGGCAACCGTTCGAACAGTCGCTCGGCCCGTGCGGCCAGTTCATCGACGACCTGCCGGGGCACGTCGCCGTGCTCGGTCAGCAGACGGTCGGCGAGCCTCAGATGTGCCGAAGTCGGCGGATCCGCCCGGAACGCTTCGGCCAATTCGGCCTCCGCCGGACCCAGCAGGACCACGCCGAACGTGCGTGGCCACAACCATCCCTTGGTGACCGAATGCAGCAGGACGGCGCGACCGGTGTCCAGCAATCGCCGTGTGCCCGCAGCGAAGGGGGCGCCCAGATCGTAGACACTGTCGATCAGCAGGCGACGGCGTGGTGATACCCGCAACCACGAAGTCACCGCGGCGCACTCGGCATCGGACAGGTACCGGCCGAGCGGCCTGCTGGGGTTGGCGAGCAACAGGTATTCGGGCCGGTGGTCCGCCGTCGACCTCGGCAGGGCCGGCGCCGGTAGCGTCGGGTAGGACTCGGGCGCCAGGCCGGCAGCGCGGGCCAGCTCGAAGTACACCGGATACACGTCGCCGGGCAGCCACAACCGCGCTTGCGCGGCGTGCAGCCAGTGGAACACCACGCCGAGCCCGTGACGGACCCCTCGACAGACCATGGCGTGGCGGGACCACTCTTCCGGCAGTTCGAAGCGCCGCAGCCAGGCACGGGCGAGATCGCATCGGTGCACCGTACTCGTGTCGGTCGGCGGTTCCGGTCGTATCGGAGCCAGCGCCCGGTACACGTTGGTCTCGGCGGCGTCCAGAAGCGACGAGGAAGCACCGAGTTGCCGCTGTCGGTATTCCTGGAACTCGTCGAACCTCATGCCGTGGCACCTTCCGCCACGATCTCGCTGGCCCGGTCTTCCAAGGAGGCGTAGCAGCGTCCGTCGGCCATGACGTTCCAACTGCGTGCGATCCCGTTGGTGCGTTCCCAGAGCAGGCTGGGTTCGGTGTAGGCGGCGATCCGCATCGGCCGTCCGTCCCAGTTGCCGTGGTAGACCGGCGCGCCCCAGGGCAGGCGGCTCGCCGGTTCGAGGCCGTGCTGCTCGGCGAACCTGGTGACCACGGACAGCGAGACCTGGTGCTCTCGGCTCCAGACGTTGGCGGCGCGGTCGAAGTAGAGCGACTCGGTGCTGGTGGACACGTAGAGCTCTTTGAAGCAGACTTCGTCGACACCGAGGGCCGCGGCCCACGAAAGGTAGTCGGCGACATCGGCCGCGTCGGCGACGCCGCCGTGCTGGAGCACGCAGATCAGCCTCATCCGCAGCCCCGGCCAGCGGTCGCGTCCCACGCGCCAGGTGTCGATCACCGAGCTCACCGGCGTGCGCAGCGTCATCAGCCGCTCGCTGACGGCGTCGTCCTGATGGTGTCGGGAGACCGCCAGCACGCTCAGGCCCGCCGCGCCCAGGGCCGCGAGGCGGCCGGCCCGGTCGGCGTGTAGGCCCTTCGCCAGAGTGTGCGCGTTGGTGATCAGGACAACCTTCGGGAAGGCCGCCGCGCAGGCGGACACCAGTCGCAGCTGCTGGTCGAACGGTATGAGCGTGGGCTCCCCGCCGCCGGTGATCACCGCCCGCTCGGCACCCGCCGCACGAGCGCGCTCCAGCCAGTGGGTGACCGCGTCCCAAGGGACCCGTGCCGGCGCCTGGTCGCTGGAGATCGAAGCCGAGGAGAAGCAGAACGAACACCGGGCTTGGCAGGCGGAGGCGACCGGCAGAAGCGAAACCGAGCGCGGTCGCGTGTCTGCGTAGCGACGCTGTGCCGATTCGTGCAGGTGCAGGGAGGCCGCCATCGCATCCTCGACGGTCGTCGGGCGCAGAATGAACTCGTGGCCTGCTTGGTCGAGTTCGTGGACTGCCGACAACCGGATGCGAGCCTCGTGCAGTTCCGTGCCGAGGCCGGTCGACACGTTGGGCACCAACTGGTCGGGGTCCACCATGGTTTCCAGCACCAGCAGCCGATCGCCCGGAATGGCCAGACGTTCCAGCAGGCGTCCTGCCTTGCCGATGCCGATTCCCAACTCCGCACGGGTCAGCAGGTGGAACCGGTCGGGATGGGTACTCTCCGGAATTCCCGCCTTACCGTAGGCGAACGCGTACTTGTCGAAGCCCTTCGCGAAGTTCGACAGCACGATGACGTGGAAGCGCTGGTCGCTGTGGTTCATCCTGTCATCATGCATGAACGGGCCCGGACGACATGGGCCCAAACCGCAGCCGGAACGTGCTGCCCCGATCCGATGCGTCGTCAACGACAGGCCCCGCGCGGTGCGATCCGCACGATCGCGGGACGGCGACGTTCTCCACACCGGATTCGCGGATGGTGCGCAGGAGTTCGGCAGTGGTGGTGTCCAAGCCGAACTCGCCGGCACGGTCTCACGCCCGGTGCCCGGGGCTGGTTGGAGGACCAGGTCCGATCCGGCGTCCTGGAACGGCAGACGGACGACCTCCACCGCGTCCTCGGCCACCCGCCCACCACGCTGGACCAGGCAGTCGGCACGCTCCTCGCTCGCCCCGCGCCGCCGAGCGACACCGCCGAGCCGGCCTGACGGAGCGAGACCCACGCCGGGCACGTCACGGGATCAACTGCCATGGCCGGCGTGGTCCGTCGAGGGGCATGCACTGTTCGGTCCGGATGCACTTTCCACCGGGTGTGTAGCGGGCGGCCCAACTCGGCGGGCGTGGCGATCGGTTGCAGGCCGCGGCCATCCTGCGCAACCGAACGCGCGTTGAGCGCCGGCATCGCGGCTGCCCGACCGGGGGCTCGCATCGGCGACATCGCCCATGCCATCGGCTCGGTCCTCGGCGAGGCGGCATATTCGGTGGGCTTCGTCGCGACGGCGTCCGGCAACCGGCCCGCCGGCACCTGGGGCGGACCGTCCGGCCACCCCACCGGATCACCGCGATCGGTGCCCCGCCGGGACGGATCCCGGTGCCTACGGCCCGTCCGTGTGCACGCCGATCTCGAACCAGGTCGTCTTGCCCCGTCCCGCGGGCGAGCTGCCCCAGGCCGTGGCCAGAGCGTCGACGATCAGCAGGCCGCGTCCCGACTCGGCCTCCACATTGCGTGCGTCGTCCTGGAGCAGCGTGGTCGGTACGGGGGGATACGGATCGCTGTCGCGTACCTCCACCCGGATCCGGTGCGGATAGGCACGCAGCCTCAGGTCCACCTCGCTGTGGGCGTGGATGAGCGCGTTGGTCACGACCTCGGAGACCAGTACCTCCAGGTCGTCGAGCATGGGCAGCAGCGACCACCGCCGCAGCACGTCCCGCAGGAACCGGCGGGCCTGGGCGACCCCGAGCAGGTCGTGCCGTTGCACCGACATGCGGGCGACGCGCGCCGTCTCGTGCGGCCGAGCGCCTTCGAACCGCATCAGGACCAGGGCCGCGTCATCGCCGCCGGCCTCCCGCGCCGAGCCGGCGTGGACCATGGCGTCGGCCAGCACTTCGAGGTCTTCGCCGCCCTTGTCGGCGAGTGGACCGGTCAGTCGCACGACCGCGTTGTCGAACCCCAGGCGGCGTTGCTCCAGCAGGCCGTCGGTGAAGAGCGCCACCACCGATCCGGGACGCAGTTCGATCGCCGTGTCCCGGTAGACGGCGCGCGCGTCGACCCCCAGCGGCGGCCCGACCGCGAGTTCCGGCTGCGCCACGTCACGGCCGTCACCGACCAGAGGTCCCGGGTGCCCCGCGCTCGCGATGGTGGCGGCGCCGGTCGCCACGTCGACCCACATGCAGGAGCACGTGGCGAACAGGTTGGCGTCCAGGCCCGACAGAACGCGATTGCTCCGCTCCAGCACGACGGCGGGGCCATGCCCCTCCGCGGCGTACGCCCGTACGACGCTGCGCAGTTGGCCCATCACCGCTGCTGCGGCCAGGTTGTGGCCCTCCACATCGCCGATCACGAGCCCGATACTTCCGTCGGGCAGGTTGAGCACGTCGTACCAATCACCGCCCACCGCCACGCCGTCGGTCGCGGAGAAGTACCGGGCGGTGGTGACCGCTTCGGGAATGTGCGGCGGGCTCCCGGGCAGCAGGGTGTGCTGGATCCTGCGGGTGAGGGCGTGCTCGACCTCCTGCGACCGGGCCCGGCCCAGGGACTGGGCCACCTGCTCCAGCAGGAGGCTCAGCAGCATGGTTTCCGTGGCGGACAACGGCTGCCGCGAGCCGGCGAACTCGATGGTGTAGCAACCCATCACCCGGCCGCCGTACAGCAGGGGGAAGTAGCCGCGTGCTCCCCGGCCGGGATTCACGGTGACGCCCGGATAGGCCCGCTCCACCTCTTCGCCCGATCCGAAGAGCCTGACCCTGGAGGCGGCGACCGTGTCGGTCTCCGGAGTGCGGCGGGACAGTGGCGTCCCTTCGATGTCGCGGACCGCCTCGCGCGGCAGGCCGACGGCCCCCGCCACGTGCAGCCGCTCCCCCTCGACGACGGACAGCGCCGAGGCCCTGCCGCCGAAAGCCTGGACAACCCTGGTCTGGGCGAGGGCGAGGATGTCGGAGACCTGCGCCGCACCGGTCAGATCCATGGCAAGCCGCTGGACCTGGTACAGGTGGCTGCTGCGGACCGCCGCCGACGCCACGGCCTCCAGCAGCCTCCGCTCGACGTCCGGGTCGCCTGCGGCGGGCTCCGGTCCCGCGGGGATGAACACCGGAACGGCGGGAGCCGTGACGGCCTCTTCCCCTCCGGTCGACTCCTCGAGATCGGCGGCCAGCCGGTCGGCGACCGCCTGCATGTACTCCTGCTCCTCGGTCGTGACCGACCTCGGCGGTACCAGGCGTATTCCGATGGTCCCGAAGCGGTTCCGTGCGGTTCGTATCGGCGCGGAGGCGACCGCCATGGAGAAGGTGATGTTGGTCGGAAACCGATGCGGCGATCGACGTACTCCCTCCCATATGTCGACCTCGTCGAAGACCACCAGTTTCCCGGTTCGATACGACTGCGTCGTCGGCCACGACAAGTCGTCGATGTCGAAACCGGACGGAATGCCGAAGCCCAGGGGAGAGTCCACGATCATGGACGCGGCCAGTCTCCGGCCGCCTTGCGTCGGGAGATAGGCGGCACAGGTGCTCGCTCGCAGCCGGTGGTACACGTCCAGCAGCGCGGACGCGAGCACCTCGCCTTGGCGCGTCCGCGGGTCGCTGACGCCGTAAGGCGGCTGGGCAAACATTTCCCGATCCATAAGACCTACCGTCGCTGGGTAAAAGGAAGCCGCTCATATTTCCCTAAATATATTCGCCTATTTCCCCAGTAATTCTATTATAGACAAGCAAGATCGGAACGCCACAAGAACTGACGGGGCCGCCAAGGCGGACTGCGTCGAACTCCGCACCTCGACCCCGGGTGATCGTCGAGCATGCCGGAATCCTTCTCCTTGTTGACCTCTCGCGTGAGGCGGAGAGCCGCAGGCGGTCGTCCGAACCCGAGGCTTCCACCGCGCCCTTGCCCCAGCGAACCCGCCAACTGTACGGACTTTCCGAGTGGGTTCGGGCGCGGGCGGTCCACCCTCCCCGGGAAGCGGTCCGGCAGTGACTCCCGAATCCGCTGCCCAGCGGAAGTTCGAATGGCCGGCCGTAACGCCGCCCGCGATCCGACTCGAACACGAGACCCACGCGATGCATCTGCTCCACACCGCCGGGCTCCACCGCGTCGACAGCGCTCACGGCCGACACAGTGACCACCAAACCTGACTCGGCTGATTTTCGTGTTCTTCCTTACGATCCGCGGAGACTTCCGCGCATTCAGGCGAGCCGTGTACGCATTCCTCGCGTGTACGGCCGTTGCCTTTGTCGTGTTGCCCCGTGATTCGACGGAATTCCGGTTCGACAAGGTCCGGTCGACCGGTCGCATCGGAGATCTTTCGCTAGGCGGAAACCAATCACCTGAGGGGTCTGAGAAGGGTTGTTCAGGGGGCCGACTCGCTAGTCGCTTCTCTCGGGGGATGCGCGTCATGGTCGGGCCGTGTGCTGCGTACGGGACGGATCCGGCGGTGGTTGCCCTGCTCCATCGGTGCACGACGAGCCATCCCCGCAGGCTCCCGGTCGGATCCTGTCCGTCCGCTTCACGAACTGCCGAAGTCCTGTGCGTAGGGCGGGATTTGCCCTAGGGTTTACCGGAGCATCGTCACCTCTGCGCCGGGCGTGCCCCGCGCGTCGTGCGCCTCGGTCCATTCGATCGGTCGCGCCCCCGGGCAGGACGCCGGTCTCGCCGAATCGTGCTTGGCCGCGCGTGGTGCCCGAGCCCTCGGCCGGACACGTCACGGGAAAGAGGACGCCTGCGCCATGAGCAACTCCGACAGCTCCGCCGTTCGGGTCGGGGCCTCCGTCGCCGCCTCCCTCTGGGTCGCGGCCGTCGTGGGTGAACTCGTCTACGCTCTGATCCTGGCCCAGGACACGTCCGTTTGGGGCCTGTCGAACGTGTACTTCGGCGACGGCAGGACCGACATCTCGATATCCCTCGATGCGTCCGCAGTCCTGTTGTGGCTCGGTTCGACCATGCTGTTCACCGTCGTCACGGCCGTTGCCCGCGGCGGGGGTTCCGCCGGTGGGCACGGGGAGTTCTGAGGCACCGCCCGCGCATCGTCCCCGGTGCTCGCCTCCCTCGGCCGATCCCGCCCCGGGACCCCAGAACGAGGCCGGCAACCCACCGACTTACGGCCACAGACCCCACGCCCGCCGCATCCCGAGCGAGGTGGGGGCCTCGACCGCTCCCGCACCCAAGCAGCCTGTTGTTGGCGAGCCACCCGACGACGGGGCAGGACGACGAACCCGACCCGGTCTTTCGGCCGGTTGACGACCCGAAGTGTCAGGCCGAGCCACTTCGTTGCCCGGGGGACGTCCCACATCGCATCACTGGTCACCAATCGGACGGAGACACCCGATCGACAGTTCGACCCATCAGGGAGTCACGCTCCGGTCGGCGAGCAGGACGGCCGGCAGCGGTGTGTCCACTACCAGGGCCCGGGGGAGTGTCAGGCCGAAGTGCCGCTCCAGCACCCCCAGGATGGTCCGGTGCACCTCGCGGTTCGCTCGCTCCTTGTCCGGCAAGCCTTCCGCGCTCAGCAACTCCTTGAGCCTATCCGCGACTTCGGGGTCTCCAACGACCTGGCCGGTGCCCCAGGAGTCGTCCAGGTGCAGATTGAACGAGCACACCGTCCGGCCGTCCCGGTGGTAGTGGAAGGTCGGCGGCACCGGCTTGCCGTTCTCCTCCTCGTACTCCAACAGGAAGACCGAGGCCCCGTCCGCGGAGATCGCCGGACCGTCCCGGAACTCCCCGAACCAGCCCCCGTACGCCACCGCGAAGGTCCACCCGCCGCTCACCCCCAGCCGCAGCCCGATCCCGTCCCAGGCATCGCCGTACTCCGAGTCCAACGCCTCGACCAGTCCGGCCCCGGTGAGCTCCCCGACCGGTTCCACCGTCCGCTGCGACCACCGGGCCGAGGCCGCGATCCGCGCCGTCAGCGCCTCGACCCCGAGCCCTCGGGCCAGCGTCACGCTGTAGCCGCCGAAGGCAATGCTCTGCGGCTCCGCGAGCCAGGCGATTCCGTCCGTCATGCACGTGATCCTGCAGCACGACACCGACACACCCCTGCCCCCGGGCCGCCGGACTGCATCACCGACCGGCCCAGGATTGCGGAGGTCGCCGGATCCGCCCGCGCGGCCGGAGCGTCGGGGGAGAGCGCGAGCGCCTCCTCGGCGACCCCGTGCGGCCGACACGACCAGCCAGGAAGCGTGTTCGGCCCGGAACCGCCCGGTCGGCGGCGTGTTGTCGCTACTCGGCGGGTGGTTGGCCGGTGGCGGTGACCGTCAGGGTGATGGGTCCGGTGTCGGGGATGGATTGGGGTGGCGAGGTGTCGACGAACAGGGGGTCGGAGAGTCCTTCGCGCAGTCCGGCGGCGAGGAGCAGCCCGTGGACGACGGCGTCGTGGGGGAGGTCGAGGCCGAACACGGTCTCGGCCATGCGCAGTGCGCATCCGCGCGCGGGGGCGTCGTCGTCGGGTGGTTCGCCGTCCGGGCCGAGGAGTCCGGCGGTGATCAAGTGGGGGAGGAGCCGGTCGGGGTCCGTTCCGATGCGGTCGTCGGGGGCGTCTTCCTCGAACCCGCACACGATCTCGCCGTTCACGGCGTGGAGAAGGTACGCGACCGGATTGATGTCCGCGTAGACGAGTATTGCCTCGGCGCCGGCGGAGACCGCGTCCAGGACACCGGGCCGGGACCCCCGATTTCCCGTGGTCTCCACGGCGTAGGCCCATCCGCGCGAGGTGCCCGCCCGGATGGTCTCCACGCCGGTGTCGAAGTAGGTCTCGGTGGCGTCGACGAGCCCCATCGGCACGGCCGTGGCGGGGTCGCAGCCCAGGCGGATCAGCAACTCCAACGGCTCCAGGCCCCGGGCGAACGTCACACAGCGGTCCGACTCGAACTCGCGGGCCCCGCGCAGCCACGCGATACCGTCCCAAGCGCTCATCCGCACACCGTAGGGGCGGCGTCCGACACCGCGTCGACCCGCCGGCCGGGACTCGGTGAACGGCGCCGGCTTCGTTGCCCTGCGTGCGGCCGGGCGCCGCGGTGAGGTTCGGGTCGCCTCTCGTCACAGGGGATCGGGTGCGCACAACCGGCAGTTCCGGCGGCGTCGAGGGCGTCGAGGGCGGCGTGGGAGCTCGGGAAGGCCGGGAGGACGGGCTCCGCCGCCTGGGGCCGCGTGCCGGCCTTCGGACGCGTCATGTCCTTCAGGTCGTGGCCGGCCATCAGGAATCCGGCGTGCGCCTCGTCGGTGTCGTTCGGTGGTCCGCCGTGTCCGCGTGAACCGGACGCTCGTTCGTGTGATGTCGTTTGTGGCGCAGCAGCGCAATTTCCCGTTCGAAGGCCACGCACAGGTGACCGTCCGGACCCCAGCCGAAGGCTCTGCACACATCGGGGGTGAAAATCCGGTCCATGCACTCGCCGGTGGTCAGGTCCCAGACCCCTACGATCTCGTCGTCGGATCGCGTGACGGCGACGGGTTTCCCGTCGAGTGTCGTGCACGCGACCGCGTATATCGGGCCGGCGTGTTCGGTGGGGTGTTCGGCGAGTGGGGTGCCGGTGCTCAGGTCCCAGAGCACCACGATCCCGTCTTCGGCCCCGGTGACGGCGACCGGTCTTCCGTCGAGCACCACGCACGCGACCGCTGTCACCATGTCGATGCGGTGGGTGAGGGGTTCGCCGAGCGGCGAAGAGGTGTTCATGTCCCAGACCCGCACGGTGCCGTCCGCGGCTCCTGTGATGGCGACGGGTTTCCCGTCGAGAGTTGCGCACAGGACCGCGTACACCAGGCCGGTGTGTCCGATAAGGGCGGCGAGCGGGGTGCCGGTGCTCAGGTCCCAGATTCCCACGATGCCGTCCTCGTATCCGGCGACGGCGACGGGTATTTCGTCGAGCGTCGTGTACGCAACCGCGTACACCGCTTGGTCGTCTACAGCGAGCGGTTCGCCGAGCGGAGCGAAGGTGGCCAGGTCCCAGACCCGTACGGTGCCATCCTCGGCTCCGGTAACGGCGACGGGCTTCCCGTCGAGCACCGCGCACGCGACTGCGTGTACCGGGCCGGTGTGTCCGGTGAGGGGTTCGCAGAGTGGGGTGCCGGTGTCCATGTCCCAGACCCGTACGGTGCCGTCGTCGGCTCCGGTGACGGCGACGGGCTTCCCGTCGAGTGTTGTGCACGCGACGGCGGTCACCGTGTCGTCGTGTCCGGTGAGGGGTTCGGCGAGTGGGGTGCCGGTGGTCAGGTCCCAGACCCGTACGGTGCTGTCTGCGGCTCCGGTGACGGCGACGGGTTTTCCGTGGAGTGTTGTGCACGCGACGGCGGTCACCGTGTCGTCGTGTCCGGTGAGGGGTTTGCCGAGTGGGGTGCCGGTGGCCAGGTCCCAGACCCGTACGGTGCCGTCTTCGGCTCCGGTGACGGCGATGGGCTTTCCGTCGAGCGTCGTGCAGGCGACGGCCATCACCGCTTCGTCGTGTCCGGTGAGCGGTTCGCCGCGTGGGGTGCCGGTGGCCAGGTCCCAGACCCGTACGGTCTCGTCCGCAGAGGCGCTGATGGCAATGGGCTTTCCGTCGAGCGTCGTGCACGCGACCTCGTACACCGAGTGGTCGTGTCCGGTGAGGGGTTTGCCGAGTGGGGTGCCGGTGTCCATGGCCCAGACCCGTACGGTGCCGTCGTCGGTTCCGGTGACGGCGACGGGTTTTCCGTGGAGTGTTGTGCACGCGACGGCGGTCACCGTGTCGTCGTGTCCGGTGAGGGGTTTGCCGCGTGGGGTGCCGGTGGTCAGGTCCCAGACCCGTACGGTCTCGTCCGCAGAGGCGCTGATGGCGATGGGCTTTCCGTCGAGCGTCGTGCAGGCGACGGCCATCACCGCTTCGTCGTGTCCGGTGAGGGGTTCGCCGCGTGGGGTGCCGGTGCTCAGGTCCCAGACCCGTACGGTGCCGTCTTCGGCTCCGGTGACGGCGACGGGCTTTCCGTCGAGCGTCGTGCAGGCGACGGCCATCACCGCTTCGTCGTGTCCGGTGAGCGGTTCGCCGAGTGGGGTGCCGGTGCTCAGGTCCCAGACCCGCACGGTTTCGTCTTCGGCTCCCGTGACGGCGATCGGCTTTCCGTCGAGCGTCGTGCACGCCACTGCGATCACCACACCGTCGTGTCCTCTCATGGTGTCGCGTAGTTCGAGGTTCGGAATTCCGCCGGTGACGGCGACGGCGGTCCAGACGCCGGGCTCGGTCATGTCGGTGAACGCGCGCACGAGCAGAGCGGCCGGGTGGCGGGCCGCGTCGGTGGTGAGAAGCCGGCGACGGGTGGCCGGGTCGGCGTAGCGGTGGGTGCCGATGGAGGCGCGGTACACGGCACGGGCCACCAACGCCTCGTGCGTGGCCGCACGCGGGAACGCCTCCGTGAGGGCGGAGGGATCGCCGTGGACGAGGTATTCGGTGTCGGTGAGGAGTTCGTCCAAGCGGTCCGCGGATTCGGCGTGAGCCAAGGCGTACCGCAGAAGATACGGCGGGGCCGTGTCCCAGGCGCGGGTGTTGCCGTCGTGGGTGGTGTGGGTGGCGAGGAGGTGGTCGAGGACGTCGCCGCGGGTCGGCGCGGTGGTGTCCGTCGTCGGCTGCCCGGTGAGGTGGTCGACGAGTGCCTGGTGGAAGAGGCGATAGAGCAGGGTTCCGTCGTGATCCGGGGTCGCGCGCAGGTAGAACAGAGCGTCGGGAAGGAGCGCTCGGGCGCGTTCGGCGTCGACATCGGCGAACAGCCCCGCCAGGGGCAGTGCCACCTCCAGGGGCATGCCCTCGCCTTGGGCGAGGGCAAGCGCCGACAGGACGGCGTGGATGGCCGGACCCTCCGGACGAAGGGCCAGATCGCGTTCGAGCACCTCGGGCAGCGTCCCGGGCGCCGAACGGCCGAGAGCGTCGGCCGCGTCGAGGTCCTCCGGCGCGCCGACTTGGGCCAGATGGCGGGTGAAGATCTCGGCCACCAGGAAGGCCCCCCACTCCGTACCGCGCACCGATCGTGGCGAGAGGCGATCGGCGATCGCTCGGGCAAGGCGTTGCCGGACGGCGCGCATGCGCGGCGGGCCATAGGTACGAGTGTCGGCCAAGCGGGCGCCCAAATGGTCGGCCAGATCCTCGCGGACCTCGTCGGGGTCGGCGGCGTCCAGGTCCATCAGACCGCCCGTCTCGGCGGCCCGGTCGAGCAGGGCGTCGAACATCGGCCACGGCCGGGTGCCCACCAGCAGCCGCACCGCGCGCGTACCATCGGCCCGGGCGGCCTGCGCCAACCGGGCCAGGTCCGCGCACAACCCGGCGGGGTCGGACGCCTCGTCCAAGGCATCCACGATCAACACCGGAACCTCTCCCGCCACAGGCAACAGACCGATGAACACCGTTGCGTCCACCAGCGCGTCGGGCCCGGGATCCACATGGAGTTGCCGGGCCGCGGACGCGAACACCTGCGCCGAAGTGCGTCCGCGCGCGTGCATCGCGGCCAACCGATCGTTGACCGAGGGACATCCCGCCGCGTCCCGGGCGTCCAACCGCTCGCGCACATGCCCGGCCACCGCGACCAGTTCGGGGTGCGCGGCACACGCCAGAGCCCCCAACAACGCCGACTTGCCGATCCCCGGATTCCCGGTCACCACCCGAAGGCCGCCCGTCGTGACGTCGTCCAACCACGGCGCGAGGACTCGCAATTGCGAACGCCGCCCGGTGAACCGGAGGCCGGCCTTGTCGGTGAAGTGCAACGCGTCCGAGGGGTCGAGAAACATCCGCAGCGCCGGCTCCACACCGCCCAGACGCACCGCCTTCGGGTCGTGGTTGGGATGGGGGAAGAACGGCAGATCCGGCTCCTCCTCCGCGAGCACCATCGCCGTGCTTTGCACCGTCTGCACCATCCCGGGCATGCGCTCCACCCGTTGCCGTACTCGGCGGGCCACCTTCGAGAACGGCACGTGCGTCCGTGCCGGATCGGTGTCCAACCCGGTGCGGGCGACCTCCTCGAAAACCTCGGCCAGGGCGATGCTGAACCGCCCGTCGTACGCATCCTCACCCCCACCCGACGCCGCGATCACCCACGCGTTCGCCGGTGTGTCCGACCCGTGCACCATGTGCGGCAACGACGCCGCCCGCCCCGCCCGGCACAGATCGAACAGAAACAACGTCGGCACGCCCAACGTCTGCGCGTCGTCCACCCACTGCGCGGCGTTCGTCCCCACCCCGACGCACCCGTCCGCCGGCACTACGTCCACTCGATGAGGATTCGCCGTCGCAACATCCCCGTGGGCGGCGACATACATCAGCCGGGCGGACCCCAGCGCCGTGCCGATCGCCGCCCGCAATGCGCCGGCACCGATGTCCTTGTGTACGTCGGTCGCATACCCCAGGCGGTTCAACGCCGCTACGACCGGCGGCACCACCTCGTCGACGAACGGCAGATCCGCCCACGCCCTCGCACCCACCGGCATCTCGCCGGCCCCGGCCGCCGCGAAACGCCCGATCCCCACCACCACCGCACGCATGGGCCCCACCCCTCGCCCTCGGCCCCGTCCCGAAGCATCAGAGTGGCAGGAATTACTCGACCAGACCCGCCGAACAGCGCAACGCACGCAGTCCCAAGCGGTGGCGTGCGCAAGTGGGTCGGGTGTCTCGTGAGCCATGGTGAAGTCCGGAGAAGGACGGCCTTCGAGCTGCGCTGTCTCGATGCGAGGTCGGCGCCGTGGTGCCCCGGCCCGTGGTGCGGCACCGGTTGAGAACGTTGGTCTGTGCCTGGTGATGTGGGGGGTCGGCGTGTGGTGTGGGGTGTGTGCGTGGCCGAGGGGCCGGTTGGCCTGTGGTGTTGCAGGGTTCGAGAAGGCCGCGCGCCGCGCGCCGCGCGCCGAGGACCGTGCCGTTGTGGATCGGGTGCGCGCTTGTTCCGATCCCGGCCCCTCCCGCGCCGGCAGCCGGGGCGTCGTTCTCGCCGACCCTCTCGTGTCGTTCCTTCGCGGTGGAGAGTGTCCTCCGCTGGTCCGTCACGTGAGTACTCAGTCATTCACACTTCTCCTGTCGACGCCGACCACCGAGACCGGAACCAGGGTCACGAGCGCCGGTCGCGCATGACGGACCGGCCGGCGAGGGCGGTGGCAGCGAAGACGAGGACGAAGGTGAAGGCGACGAGTGCGGTGTAGGTGACGGGGTCGATCGCGGGTGCGATGCGGTCGCCGTTGCTGAGGGCGTACGTCATGGCGAACAGGCCGGGCAGGGCGAAGGCGGTGCCGACGATGCACGCCGTGGTGGCCAGGACGGCGGCCTCCCAGCGCAGGATCGAGCGCCGTTGCTGCGGGGTGGCGCCGACGGCCGTCAGCAGCGCGAATTCCGAGCGGCGGGAGAGGGTCGCGGTGACGAGGGAGTTCGTGACCGCGATGGCGATGTAGCCGAAGAGGACCACCAGGATGAGCAGACCGAACTTCTCGTCGCCGCTTGACGCATCGCCGCCGGCGGCGGCACCGCCGGAGCCGGAGACCTCGACTCCGGGGACGTCTGCGAGGCGGTCGCGGATGGCCTCCGCGACGCGTGCCGCCGATGCGGAGCCGGGGACTGCGACGGCCAGGCCGGACGGGAGCCCCGACGCGGTGGCCGGCTGCAGGTCGCCGAGGGGGAGAAGGACGTCGCCGAAGCCGAGTCCGCGTTCGTACAGCGCGCTCACGTGCCGCTTGAGCGCACGCCCGTTCGCCAGTACGACCGTGATCTCGTCTCCGACGTGGGCCCCCACTTGGGCGGCACCGAGGACACCGAGCGCCACATCGCCTTCCCGGAGCCGGACCGGGTCGCCGTCCTTGGGCTTGAGATCGGCGTAGTGTTCCACCCGGTCCCCGGCGATGCCGAGTGCGTTCAGGGTCTGGGGGCTGTTGCCGCTGCCGGCGGGCGGCTGCACGATGACGCGGGTGGTCACGATGGGAATGGCCGATGCGACCCCGGGTGCGCCGCGCACGAGTTCGACCGTCCGGTCACTGACTCCGACCGTCGGCGAGGTGACCGTGATGTCGGTGCGCGTGCCCGCGTCCGCCTGTGCCGCCGAGACGGCACCGGCCGTCGCCGCGCCGGAGAGCTGGACCGCACCCAACGCGACGCCGAGGACGATCGGGGTCAACGCGCCGCCGACCCGGGCGGCCCGGTGGCGAATGCTCTCCAGCGCCGTGTACGCCGCGGCGTAGCGCCTCGCCGGCCGGCGCACGATCGCCGCCGCCGCGCGCACCACCTGCGGACTCAGCGGACCGATCGACAGGGCCATCACCAGTCCGGAGATGCCCGGGAGTCCACTGGCCGCATCGACGTTGGACGTGTACGTCGGGGCCAGCGCCATCACGATGCCCACCGCGACCAGAACCACTCCGACGACGATGCGCCGCGTCCGCCGCGATGCCGAGGTGCCTGCGTCGCGGTCTTCGAGCTGCGTCAGCGGGCTGCTGCGGGTCACCCGGCGTACCGCGACGCGCGTGGCGATCTCGGCGGCGAGGAAACCGGTCAGCATCGCCACGATGAAAGGCAAGGGGCCGAAGACCGGCTCAAGAGTCGCGGGCAGCACTCCCCAGGAGCGGATGACGCCGATCATGGCCGCGCCCACCAGCGGTCCGGCGACGCCGCCGAGGCCGCCGGCCGACGCGGCGACCATCCGGATCTCCGCGCGCAGCAGCCGCTTCACCTGCCGCGGCGTGGCACCGACGATGCGGAGCATGGCCAACTCGCGTGAACGCTCGCGGATTTGGAGCGACGTGAGGGCTATGACGGTGAACACCGCGACAATCAGCGCGACGGCACCGAGCGCACCGGCGATGGAGACGAGGTCCGCCGTCGCCCGGCCTTGGGAGACCGCCTCGACGGGCCCTCGGTCGCCGCGGTCCCACAGCCGCGCGCCGGCCGGAGCGGCGAGGCGGGCGAGTACGTCCGCATCGGAAGTCGCCTGCGGCCAGACGCCGATGACCGCCACGCCGGGGTCGGGGTTGCCGCGCGTCGCGATCTGCCCGTCGGTGAGATACACGTCCGGGACGTCGACTCCCGCGTCGTCGGCTGTGGTCGTGCCGACGAGCGTGTACTGCACGGGCCGGTCGCCGAAGCCGAGCGCGACCTTCTCCCCGGTCTCCAGGCCGTGGGCGCGCGCGACGTGGCCGGGCAGCACGATGTCGTCCGCGCCGACGGGCGCGCGTCCCGAGGCCAGTTCACGATTCCCGAGTGCGAACGCGGACCAGGGATGCGCATCGACCGTCTCGCCGTCACCGGCCCGGGCACCGAGGACCGCGGGCACGATGCGGTCGGCGACGACGCGGGACGCGGGCAGCGCCGCGGTGATCTCGCCGGCCAGCGAAGCCGGCAGCAGCGCCCGGCCCGGGACCGTCATGTCGACGTCGCCGTCGACAGGCACCGACTGGCGGGATGCGACCAACAGCGGTGCATTGTCGTACTCGCCGGTGGAGACCCGGCCGCGGACGCCGGTCTCGAGAAGTACGCCGAACGCCCCCATGAGGACGGCCGAGAAGAACACCGTGATGGCGTGTGCGGCGACCTGGCCCCGGCGCGCACGCAGCGTCAGTCGGGCGAGCTTGTTCAGGACCGGCTCCCGAGCTCGGTGAGGGTCGCCGCGATCCGCGCCTCGGTGGCGCCGCGCAGTTCGCCGTGCCAACGGCCGTCGCGCAGGAACAGCACGCGGTCCGCGACCGCCGCCGCCCGTGGGTCGTGCGTCACCAGCAACACCCGCTGACCGAGGTTGGTGACGATCGACCGGAGCAGGCCGAGCACGACGTCGCTCGACGCGGTGTCGAGCGCGCCGGTCGGTTCGTCGGCGACGATCAACTCCGGGTCCGTGACGAGCGCCCGCGCGAACGCGACGCGCTGCTGCTGGCCCCCGGACAACTGGGCCGGCCGGCGGTCGAGCGTGGCACCGACGCCGACCGTCTCGGCCAACTTCCCTACGCGGTGCCGGTCGATCGGTCGGCCGGCCAGCCGCAGCGGCAACGAGATGTTGTCGGCGACGGTGAGGGACGGGATCAGGTTGTACGCCTGGAACACCACCCCGACCCGCGAACGCCGCATCTCGGCCAGGCGGGTCTCGTCCAGGCCGGTGATGTCCGTGCCGCCGATGCGGATCGACCCCGTATCGGGCTTGTCCAGGCCCAACAGGCAGTTCAGCAAGGTGGTCTTGCCGGAGCCCGACGGTCCCATGATCGCGGTGAAACTCCGCGGTGCGAGGGACATGTCGATGTTCGTCAGCGCCCGGAAGCGCGTGGCGCCGGCGCCGAAACTCTTGCTCAGGCCGTTGATGGCCACGGCGTGTTCGTCGTGGTTCCCGGGGTGTTCGCTCCTGTGCGTCTTCACGTTCACGACCGTAGATTCGCGGCCCGCGCGGCACAGTCCCCCGTGTGCCCGGCCCGTGGTGGCACGGGCGACCGCTCTGATGGTGGTGCCGGCTATACCTCCACCGCGGGCCCGCCGCCCGAGGTGCGTCGCCGGGGGCCGGCCCGAGGACTGGAAGTAGGCTCGCCGGGTGAGTTCCACGAGAGGTGTCGGCGCCGGTCGACGGCTGCGAAATGCCAGGCCGGTCCGGCAGTCGGCGCGTTCGCTCCGCTACCTGACGGGCGGTGCCGTCTCCGGGCTGTACGGACTGGTGGTCCTCGCGGTCGTCATGGTCGTGGCCGCGCTGTCCGTGGTCGGCGTCGGACTCCTGCTCACCGGTGCCGCTTCCGGGCTGGTGCGGCACTGGAGCGACCGTGAACGGGGGAGGGTCGGACCGGCGTTGGGACGGCGCATCGCGTCTCCCCACCTGCGGCCCGCCGCCGGCGCGGATGTCGTCCGCCGACGCATCGCCGACAACATGCCGATCCGTGACCTGGGCGCCGTCCTCCAGCGGATCGTGATCGGGATCCCGCTCGGTGCCGTCGCCGTCCTGCTGCCGGTGCTGTCCCTGCAGGCGCTGGCCCTGCCGGCGTACTGGTGGGCGATGCCGGACGGCCGCCCCGCCGAGCAGTTCTTCGAGGTCACGACGTGGTGGCTCGCCCTGGTGTCCGGCCTGATCGGGCTCGCCGGACTGGCCGCGTGGGCGGTCGCCGTGCCCGCCGTGGGATCCGCCGACGCGAAGCTTCTCGAACGGCTGCTCGCGCCGTCTCGCGAGCAAGAACTCCGGCTGCGGGCGCAGATGGAGGAGCGGCGCCGGCGCTCGGCCGTCGACGTGCACACCGCCGAACTGCGCCGGATCGAACGGGATCTGCACGACGCGGCGCAGAACCGGCTGGTCGCCGTCTCGATGTTCATCGGCACCGCACAACGGCAACTGAGCACCGGAACCGGCGACGTTGCGACGGCCCTGGCCAAAGCACAGGACGCCAGCCGCGACGCGCTGGCCGAAATGCGCCGCATCATCCGGGACGTCTACCCGCCGGTGCTCGCCGAGGAAGGCCTGGTGCCGGCCTTGGGGCTGTTGGCCGACCGCATGCAGATCCCCACCCGGCTGCGGGTCGACGCACCCGCACCGACACCGGCGTCCGTCGACGCGGCGCTGTACTTCTCGGTCGCCGAGGCCCTGACCAACGTGTCCAAGCACAGCAACGGGACCGAATGCGACATACACCTGACCTGGAAGGAGGCCGACGGCGAGATGCGCGTCATCACCACCGTGACCGACAACGGACAAGGCGGCGCCCGATTGACGACGGGCAGCGGCCTGACCGGCATCACGAGCCGGATCGAGGCGCTCGGCGGCACGGCCACCGTCGCCAGCCCGCCGGGCGGACCGACGTCGGTGCGGATGGAGTTGCCATGCGAGTCGTGATCGCCGAGGACGACACGCTGCTGCGCGAAGGTCTTGCGGCGCTGTTGTCCGCCGAGGGGATCGACGTGGTCGCCGCGCGCCCTGATGCCGAGCGCCTGTACGAGACCATCGAGGAGTTCGACGCCGGACTGGCCATCGTCGACGTACGGATGCCCCCGACGTTCACCAACGAGGGCCTGCGCGCCGCAATGCAGGTCCGCGCGTCGCGTCCCGGCTTCCCCATGCTGGTGCTGTCCGCCCACGTGGAGACCAAATACGCCGGCGACCTGCTCGCCGACGGAGCCGGAGCGGTCGGCTACCTGCTCAAGGAACGCGTAGGCGCCGTCGACGACTTCCTGCGCACCATGGACCGCGTGGTCAGGGGTGAGACGGTCCTCGACCCCGAGGTGGTGACCACCCTGATGCGCCGCAGCGGCACCCGCAGCCCGCTCGCCACCCTCACCGCCCGCGAGCGCGACGTTCTGCAACTGATGGCCCAAGGCCACCGCAACGGCGACATCGCGGCCGAACTCCACGTCACCGAGGCCGCGATCCACAAACACATCCGCAACATCTTCACCAAGCTCGGCCTGCTCGCCGACGACGCCGGACACCGGCGCGTACTCGCGGTCCTCACCTACCTCCGCGAGCAGTGACGCCCCCGAAGCCCCGACACCCGCGAAACCAATCGGCCCCGCTCCCGCGAGAGAGCGGGGCCGACGCCTTTGCCCGCCCGGGCTGGAGGATGTCACGGCGCCGCCACCCTCCTGGACCCGGCCCTCGCATCGGCACGGCTGCTCTCGACCCGGGTGGGTCTGCATCCCTACACCGTGGACCACCCGTACCTGAGCGGGACTGTTCGGCGGTCGGGAGTCAGTGTTGCTCGTCGAAGTGGGTGCGTATGGCCGCCAAGAGGCTTTGCAGGTCCTGTCGGGCCAGGGGATGGCCGCGGAAGTCGCGCAGGACGGTGTCCAGTTCCTCGTACGAGCGGAACATGAGGAGAATCTGCTGCAGTTCGGCCGCTGCGGAGACCATCACCGTGCCGCAGCCGAACGGGTGTTCCGTGGAGGCCGCCTCCTTTGCCGCCTCCTCGACGTCGGGATACGGATCCGAGGCGGAGATTCGGACGAACCTGTGAAGGATCTGGAATGCCTGGGGGAAACGGATCCGGGCCTCCGGGAGACTCATCGGCAGTTGCCGGAACCCGGGAGACGACTCGTAGTCCTTGGTCCGCAGGTACTCGGCCAGGTAGCGCAGGAACTCCGCGGGCGGCCAATCACCCGCGGCCCGGGCCGGCCGCACGTCGAACTCGGCGGGGCGCGGCGAGGATCCGGGCGAGTCCATCTCGTCGGCGAGGACGTCCAGGAGCGCGGAGACGACGCCCAGGGGCATGGTCGACCAGGCCACCGGGGAGTCGCGCACGACGCGGCAGAACCGCTCCAGTTCGTCCTCCAGGGATTCCCCCGCGGACGCCCACCGGACCAGGAGGTGGATCGAGCCGTCGATGTACAGGAGATCGTGGTTGGAGGTCATGGCGCCACAGCCAAGTACCCGCACCCGAGAACCGCAAGTGGGGTCGAACCCGCCCGGGTTGCGCATCGGCAGTCGATCCGAACAACGGCCGAGGACAAGCACAATGCGCTGTTGCCGACACCGGTCGAGTTCGCGCGGGTCGGGTTCGCGTCGGTCAGGTGGGGCCGGAGAGGAGTGCCGGGGTGGTCGATGCGGTCTGGACGTCGGTTGCGTTGTCCCGTGGCGTGGCGGACGGCGCGTCGGTTGCGGTGTACGCGAGCGTCGTCGACCCCGCCGCGCCGGCCGCCCCGGCGATCGCCGGCACCGCGCACCTGTTTTCCAGGAAGCCGTCCCCAAGGCGTACGAGTGCCCGCTGACGGTCGTCGCCGGCCGGGCGTTCGCGGCCGAGATCCACGAGTCGCCGCTGTTCCTGCTCTGGATGGTGAAGGGGTTGTCGATCGCTCGCACCCTCGACGGCCTCTTTGAGGACGTCGCCACCGGCTGACACCGCGTCCCCTCGCCGAGGCCCGCCCGTGGCTCGCCCCGGAACTCGAAGCCCTCAACGAACGACCGTGCCTGCGGGCCGAGGTCCTCCTGCGGGTAGATCTGCCGCGAGGCCGGGTCGGTGAACCATCGGTAGACGAAGCTCGCCGCGCGGCTGCGGTGCGCGGACAGGTCGCCGAGCATCGCGATGGCGAGCGAGTTCTGGACCAGAACGGTGTGCGGGTCGGTGCTCACCATCGCCGGGGTCCCGTCGATTCGTGTCAGCAGGTCGAGCAGTGCGGAGTGGACGTGTGACGTCGCCCCGCCCTGGTGCGGGATCGAGCGGTTCGCCAACCGGTACAGATGGTCTCGCTCGTCGCGACTGAGGCGCAGGGCGCGGGCGAGCGCGGCGAGCATCCGGTCGGAGGGCTGCGAGCCGGCACCGCGTTCGAGCTCGATGTAGTACTCCACCGAGGCGCCGGCCGGAACGGCGACTTCGTCGCGGCGCAGACCGGGGACGCGGCGCCGCGGGCCGGGCGCGAGCCCGACTTCCTCGGGGCGGATCCTCGGCGGGATCCGCCCACGGTCGGGCCGTCCGGTGCGGATCCGGACGTCCCGGACGTCACCGTGGCCGCTCGGCGCCCTGTGTCGAAGACGCCACGTCGTCGGTTCACCCGGCGGTCGTCGTGGGCTCGGGCACCGAGCGCGAGGTCACGCACCATACCGACGCGGACGCCCGAACCACCCGGACGGCTGATCTTCGTCCTGGGTTCGCGCGACCGGCGGTGGGCGTAAGGGGAACCGGAGAGGTATCCGAGTCCTCCCACGTGAGAACGATGCCCCTCGAGACCCCGTTTCCTACGCTCGTCGAACGAGGGAGTGACGCGCCCGTACCCGGGGCGCGATGTCGCCGGGACGCGTCGCGTATGGACGCCGTGTTCCCGGGGCGACGGCAAGAGGGTCGTCGGCGTCTTCAGGCGCGCACGGTCCGGTCGCTTCCCCGCCTGCGCGACCGACATCGATCGAGAGGCAGATTCGTGACCCACCCTCCCCGGATCCCTTCCTCGGCGGAAGCCGCCGACGGCACCCGAAGCACATCCACCCGGCGCACCGTGCTGCGCGGTTCGCTGGTCGCCGCCGCGGTGGCGGGCACGGTCGGAACGGCGAGCCTCGGCACCGCGCCGGCCGCGCACGCGAGCGACGCACCACCGGCCGAGGCGGACCGTACGGGCGACACGTCCACGGCCCGGCACTGGCGCTCCAGGCTTGCCACGCTGGCCGCCCGACACGAGGTCCCCGGCGCCTCGTTGGGCATTCTGGCCGGCGACCGGGTCGTCAAGGTCGCCGCCGGTCTGGCCAACGCCGACGACCGTATCGAGGCAACGCCCGACACGCTCTGGCAGATCGGCTCCATCACCAAGGTCTGGACCGCCACCCTCGCCATGCGCCTGGTGGACGAGGGCGCCATCGACCTCGACACTCCGGTCGTACGCCATATGCCCGAGCTGCGACTGCCCGACCCCGACCGGACCCGGCGCCTGACGCTGCGTCACCTGCTCGCCCACACCAGCGGGATCGACGGCGACGTGCTCCCCGACACCGGCCGCGGCGACGACTGCCTGGAGCGGTTCACCGCCCTGCTCAAGGACGTTCCGGCGGTCCACCCGCTGGGCCGCGGGTACTCGTACTGCAACGTCGGCCTGATCCTCACCGGCCGGCTGATCGAACGCCGCACCGGCACGACCTGGGACACCGCGCTGCGCGAACGCGTGATCAAGCCGCTGGGCCTGACCCGCAGCCACACACTGCCGGAGGACGTGCTCGCGCATCGCGCCGCCGCCGGTCACGCCTCGGGACCGGACGGGCGGCCGCGCGTCGACCCCACGTGGGTTCCCCGCTCGTCGGGCCCGGCCGGCATCGTGTGCTCCAGCGTCGGCGACGTGCTCGCCTTCGTCCGCCTGCACCTGAACGACGGCCTCGGGCCCGACGGCACCCGGCTGCTGTCGGCGCGCGCGGCCGAGGAGATGCGTTCGTTCCAGACGGCCACGCCCAACACCCCGGACAACGGCGAAACCCGCGGCCTGGGGTGGGCCCGTTGGGACTGGGACGGTCGGGCGGTGTACGGCCACGACGGCAGGACCCAGGGTCAGTCCTCCTACCTTCGTGTACTGCCCGATGCCCGTCTCGCGGTCGTTCTGCTCACCAACGGAGGCGACGCCCAGGCGCTCTACCACGACCTGTACCGGGAGATCTTCACCGACTTCGCCGGCGTCGCGCCCCGCCCGCCGCACAGCCCCGACGGCACCAGGCCGCCGCACGACGCGGGGGGCTACCTGGGCCGATACCAACGTGTAGGGGTGCTCGAAGAGATCCTTGAACGCGGCGGCGCGCTGTTCCTGCGCCGGACCTTCACGGGAGGCACTCCCAGCGAGTACGAACTCCTGCCCGCCGGCCGGGACCTGTACGTCCACCGCTTGCCCGGCGTTCGCGACTGGGAGCCGCTCAAGTGCTTCACCCTGGACGGCACGCGCTACGTGTGCCAGAGCGACCGGGTGCTGCCACAGATCCCCTGACACCGCGCATTCCGAATTCCGGACGACCGCTCGGGGCACGACACCGGTGGTGGTCGCGAGGGCGCCGGCGGCGGTCCGGAGCCCGACAAGGAGCCGGTGGCGCACCCGGCGGCCGAGATCGAGGCGTTCGCGACCGAGTTCCACGGGAAGACCGGTCCCACCCCCGAACAGCGCGAGACGCGGGTGTCGGCGTTGCCGGAGTTCCGGCAGGCCACCGACGAAGAGCACGACGTGATCCCGTGCGGACGTGACAAGGTCGAGGGCGTCACGGTGGGCCCGGCCACCATCGACGAGCAGGAGGGGTGTGGGCCGGCCGACTGCTGCCACCACCCTGGCCGGCGGCGCCACCCGCCGGTTCGACGCGTTCGTGGAACCGGCATCGGATCCCATGGTGTTGTACGACGTCCCTGCAAGGCCGGGAGCCTCCCTGAATGATCTCGCGGTGTCACGGGGTGGGTTGACGGATGCGGCATGGGCTCGGATCGAGCAGGAACCGCCGCGGGCCGGGTACTCGCGGAGCCATTCCCGCCCGTCGGATCGATGACCCGCAGCGATGCGAAGTCGGCGACGAACGCGCGGGGTCCCGGGGTCCGGAGAAGCGCAGGAACGTCCGCGTCTCCATCTCTGCGCCCGCGTCCCGGCCCGTCGGAACTCTCCGTTGCCCCTGGGCCTCCCACGACCGACCGCCTCCAGTCCCTTTGCCGGACGTCGGCCGGGAGACGGGCGCCGTAGGAGCATCGGCGCGTGCCGGGACCCCCGCGGGTGGGGAACGGGGCTCGACCGGTGAGGAGTTCGAACGGGACACAGCCGAGGGAGTACAGATCTGCGCGGGCGTCGGACGGGCCGCCGCGCCACTGCTCGGGGGACTGTAGGGGCGGCGAGTTGGGTTGACGCGGCGCACCGCGGTTCGGCCCCTGCGCCGCGTCCGTTGGACCCGCGCGGAGTGAGCAGGTGGGGCACGGCGGTGGCTCGGGCGAACGGCGACCGGGGCCTCATGTCGTCGACCGGTGGGGCCCGGGGGCGCGTCGTCTTGTCCACGAAGGTCTTCCCGCTCTCCCACGTGCTGATGGGCGAGAGCACATCCAGTGCGCGGTGGCTGCGCGGGCGCGTACACGATCTCGGCCATCCCGGTGAGGTGGGCCAGGTGTTGCCCGGCGCCGTCTTCCTCAAGTTCATCGCGTTCCCTGAGATCGGGTGTTGCGACGTTCAGTAGAACCCAAGGGTGTTCCGGCGGGGCGGCCGCCGTCAGGGTGATTCGTCGGTGAGGCGCCGGTGGTTCACCGGTTCGGCGGGTCGACGACGCCGAGGGCCACGAAGGTGGTGTGGCGGACGGGTGAATGGTGTGTCCCCGTCGAGGTGGCTTCCGTGATCGGGTGGGCGTACCTGTGAGGATCGACCCGCCGGGAGGAGGCCGAAGCCATGACGAGCGATGCCGGGCACGGACAGGCACCGGCCCCGGATGACCTGCGGACGATCGCCAAGGGCTGGCAGGGCATCCAACTGGCCGTCCTGGGCTTCGTCGGCCTGTGCGGAGTACTCAAGGACAGCGGCCCGGCGGGGGTCCCACGGGCCATCCAGGTAGTGGCCGGGCTGCTGGCGCTGAGCGCCCTGGTCGTCGCCTGCTGTGCGGTCTTCCTCGTCGGCCTCGCTGCCTGGCCGCTGTACCGGACCGTGGCCCGCCCGGCTGCCTCCCCGCGAGCGAGCCGTGCCCTGCGTACCGGAATCGCCCTGACCTTCACGGCCGTCGCGCTGCTCGCCCTGTCGACGGCCACTTCCTGGTGGCCCGTGAAAGCGGACAAGGCTGATGGCACCGGCAATACGGGCGGCGCGGCGCGGAGTTTCGTCCGCGTAAGCACCGAGGCCGGCACTGTCTGCGGGCCTCTGAGCGAGAGCGACTACGGGTTTTTGACCCTCGAGGCGAACGGCCGCACCGTCACCATGGCGCTCAGTGAGGTCTCGGCCCTGCAGCCCGCGTCTTCCTGTGGTTGACCGGGGAACAGGAACCGGTCCCCACTCACCGACCGACTCGCTCACGGATGCGCGGGCGGCGGCCGCGTCGAGGAAGTTCCCGCCGGTGGCGAACGCGGAGGCGGGCCTGCGGGGCGAGCCGACCTGCGTGGCCGTGGGGTCCGGGCTCTCCTTCTTCGGCGCCATCGCGCCGGCTTCACCACTTCGGGCAGAGCGCGCGCGGCCGGCACCGGCACTCGCCGACCTCGCGGCGACGTGTTCCCCGACGCCACGGGCGAGGACCTGGACCTCATGTTCGACATCACCGGTTGGTTCTTCTTCCTTGACGACGCCTACGAGGTGACCCCCGGCCGATCACCGGACACGATCCCGACCACCCACCGGCACATGCTCACCGTCCTGACCTCACCCCCTCCGGCAACCGTGCCCCCGGAGCCCGCGTCCCGGTCGTCGCGTTCGCCGACATCAGGCGACGCGAAACCACCGGCATGTCCGGGCAGTGGATCCACCGAGCCGCCCGCAACCGGGCCGAACGGCTCCGTGCCTGCTGCACCGAAACGGCCAACCGCCTCACCGGCACACCTCGACCACGACGACCACATCGCCCGGCGCCGCAGGGCGGTCGCCGTCGTACCGACCATGGACATGCCCGAACGCGGCGCCCACTTCGAAGTACCCGTCCTCGCCTACCACCACAGCCACTTCCAGCACCTGCTGCGGCGCCTGGCCACCGACCAGATCCTCCTGGTCAACGGCCTCTACTCCCTCGACAAGGAGCAAGCCGCCGGCAGCCCAACACGATCCACTGCCTGATGCGCGCCCGGCACTGCTCACGCGACGCCGCGATCGAGACGGCCGGCGCGACGGCCGACGCCCGCACCCGCGAATTCGTCCGCCACAGCGCCGACCTCCCGCAGTTCACCCGAAGTCTCCACCCGACCCCCGCAACGCGCTCGCCTCCGGCACCGACCCACCACCCGCCCTCGGATTCCCGCGAGTTCGTCGGGGCAGGAGCGGAAGGCACGCGCGGGCGCTCCCCGCACGCCCGGCACGTCGGGGGCCGCCCACACGAACGTGCCGTCTCCCCGGGCCCGTCCGCTTCGACCGGAGGAACCACGTTGCCCAAGGACCCGACCCTCGCCACGCAGACCCTCCTGTCCGTCGACACGTTCCTGGCCGGCGGATCCGCCCTGCTGATCCTCGGCGGGGACATCGACGTCGACACCGCACCCGTGCTGCGACGCGCCGTCGACCACTGCCTCGACCGGCACTGCAGCAGTGTCCACGTGGACCTGTACGCCATCGACTTCTGCGACTGCGCGGGACTCGGCACGTTCGTGTGGGCCCGCCGCCGCGCCGGGCGGTCGAACACCGCGATCCTGTTCCATCACGCACCGCCCCTCGTCCGCGCCCTGGCGGCCGCCACCGGGGCCGTCGACGTGCTGCTCCCGTAACCGGAACCGACAGCCGGACGCCGCAGGCACCGCGCGGACGAGCCCGCCCCTTCGGCTGCACCCGACCGGCACCCAGGAATGAGCCGGCGAGGCGCCCGTGCACTGCCGACGACAGGGCCCACCCCGTCGCGCCCGAGATCCCGCCCGAGCACCCGACGACACCCGCGACCTGCTCCGCCGGCCTCGCAGGTGGCGGTCCTGACGGTGTATGGCGCTCGCGCAGACGGGTACCCGCGTCGCGACCCGGACCGAGAGCCGGGCGACTCGCCCCAGGAGGCCACCCGGATGGACCCGCAGAACCAGGACGTCACCCACCGACGCTCCGACACCCCGCACGACGCCAAGGACGCCCAACTGGAGCAGTACCGCGTGCACCCCGCGGCCAAGCACCTGACCACGAATCAGGGCGTCCGCGTGGACGACGACGACAACTCGCTACGGGCCGGGGTCCGCGGCCCCACGCTCCTCGAGGACTTCCACTTCCGCGAGAAGATCACGCACTTCGACCACGAGCGCATCCCCGAGCGCGTCGTGCACGCGCGAGGCGCGGGCGCGTACGGGTTCTTCGAGGCGTACGAGTCGATGGCGGACGTCACCTGCGCCGCATTCCTTGCCGAACCCGGCCTGCGTACACCGGTGTTCGCCCGCTTCTCCACCGTCGCCGGCTCACGCGGATCGGCCGACACCGTACGCGACGTACGCGGATTCGCGGTGAAGTTCTACACGGGAGAGGGAAACTTCGACCTCGTCGGCAACAACATGCCGGTGTTCTTCATCCAGGACGGGGTGAAGTTCCCCGACTTCGTGCACGCCGTCAAACCCGAGCCGCACAACGAGATCCCCCAGGCCCAGTCCGCGCACGACACGCTGTGGGACTTCGTCCGCAACCAGCCCGAGACCACGCACATGATGATGTGGCTCATGTCCGACCGCGCCATCCCGCGCAGCTACCGGATGATGCAGGGCTTCGGCGTCCACACGTTCCGGTTCGTCGACGCCGCCGGCCGCGGCACGTTCGTGAAGTTCCACTGGAAGCCCAGACTCGGCGTGCACTCCCTCGTCTGGGACGAGACACAGAAAATCGGCGGCCTGGACCCGGACTTCAACCGCCGGGACCTGTGGGAGGCCATCGACAACGGCGATGTCCCCGAATGGGAACTCGGCGTGCAACTCGTGGCCCAGGACGACGAACACGCCTTCGACTTCGACCTGCTCGACGCCACGAAACTCATCCCGGAGGAACTGGTCCCGGTGCGTCCGGTCGGGCGCCTGGTCCTGAACCGCAACCCGGACAACTTCTTCGCCGAGACCGAACAGGTGGCCTTCCACACCGCCCACGTCGTCCCCGGCATCGACTTCACCAACGACCCGCTGCTCCAGGCCCGATTGTTCTCCTACCTCGACACCCAGCTCATCAGGCTCGGCGGCCCCAACTTCGCGCAGATCCCGATCAACCGCCCCGTCGCCGACGTGCACAACAACCAGCGCGACGGCCACCATCAGATGCGCCTGGATCGTGGCCGCAGCAGCTACAGCAAGAACACGCTCGGCCGGGGCTGCCCGATCGTCGCCGGCCCGGACCACGGCGGCTACGAGCACCACCAGGAACGGGTCGACGGCGCCAAGATCAAACAACGCAGTCCCAGCTTCGACGACCACTTCGGTCAGGCGGCGCTGTTCTGGCACAGCATGGCCGACTGGGAACGCGACCACATCGTCGCCGCCTTCCGCTTCGAACTGGGCAAGTGCGACACCCACGACATCCGCGAGGACGTGGTCGCGCTGCTCGCCAACGTGGACACCGACCTCGCACGCCGCGTCGGAGCCGGCCTGGGCATCACCCCGCCGACCCGCACACCGGCACCCGTCGGCGAGCCGTCCCCGGCACTGAGCATCGCCAACAACCCGGGCGAAGGAGGCATCCACACGCGCAGGATCGCGATCCTGGCCGCCGACGGCGTCGGCGGCGACCACGTACGCGCCGTCGCGGCCCGCCTGACCGAACACGGGGCGACCTGCGAGGTGGTGGGCCCGCGCCAGGGTCCCCTACGCGCGTCCGACGACGAGGAGATCGAGGCGCCGCGCTCGCTGCTGACGATGGGATCGCCGTTGTACGACGCGGTGTACGTTCCCGGAGGCGCCGAGTCGGTCCAGGCGCTGCGGGGCGACGCCGACGCCCGGGAATTCCTCGTCCAGGCGTATCGCCACGGCAAGGCGATCGGCGCCACGGGAGAGGCAGGCGCCCTCCTGGAACACTGCGCCGTGCCTACCGACGCGCCCGGCGTCGTCGTCGACGCGGACGCCTCCGCCGCTTTCGTCGACACGTTCACCACGGCCATCGCCGCCCACCGCCACTACGACCGCACCTGACGAACCCTGCGACCGCCGACGCCTGCGGTCGAGTCCCGACGGGACTCGACCGCAGGCGTCGGCCATTGCGAAGACGACATGCGTCGTTGCCCCTGCCGCGCCGCACCACACGATCGGCTGCGCATGCGAGCGTCCCGGCTACCTCGCGCGCTCCCGGAACGGCCGCCGCACCATCTACCGGCGCGTCACCGAAGCGACCCGGCTGCGCCGTGCGCGCGACGCCGGCAAGACAGTGGCCGACCTGCCGCGTTGCCCAATGGCAACCGCCAGGCCGGCTGCTGTAGCGGTTTCAACAGGCCGCAGACCTCGTCTCGGTGGACTTCCCGGTCCTGCGCGACGCGCCTGCCTCGAACAGGAGCGCATCGGGCCACGGCTCAGTGCCGCCCCCGTGTCGACTCCGACGCACCGCCGAACAACCGGGCCAGGGCACGGAACGGCAAAGTGACGACGGTTGCGATCGCGCCCCCGATCTTCCCCAGAACGTCACCGATGGCTCTGAACATGCCAACCTCCCGTCGCATTGGTACCGCGGGACACGCGTTGCGCGCACCCCGCAACCATTGGCTGCCCGTTGGAGCGCGCAGGAAACGGAGGGGCCGGCGATCGGGCGTCGGCACTCGGATCGAAATCATGTCGAGACGTCGAAGCCGTGCCATGTGCAACCTCTCCGTGGTGCGACGGCCTCCTCTATCGGAGGGATCACGCCCGGTCGGCGATCGGAAGGCCCGGATCCGCGTCGCCGGTCCGAGGCGTGCGCGGGATCAACGGGGGCGCTCCTCCGCGGGTCGTCGGTGCTCCAACCACCACCGTCACGACGTACACAGACTCTCCGCACGCTCGAGGAGACGGTCCGGGCGCGGCGCGGAGGCGACAGCGGGGACGGGAACGACCCCGATTCGGCCAGGCCCACCGGATGCCGTCGGCCGAGGAACCGTGTGCTCGGAACTGCCTTTGCTTCAGGGCGGATACGGCCGTCGGTCGGCCGTGCGCCACGGTCGGCGAACCGGACGGCAGGCGGGCCGCTCTCGTGTGCCTGAGGCGTGCAGGTGGGCGGGGTGGGTAGCGGTGCGGAATGTGCATCGGGGTGTGGTGGCCGCGTGAGTATGTCGTCGGTTGTGTGCCCGGCTGAGCGTTGATCCTCCGATCGGCTTCGGCTCCGGGCGACTGTTCGAGTGCGGGCCGGGGTTCGCCGGCAGGGGCCCGTCGACGGGCCTCGCGGTCACCGTGGGCGGCGAACGGGCCACGAGGCACGTGTGGTTCGGCGAGCCGGCCGGGCCATGTCGGACGCACCGGCCAGGCGGCACCCCGACGGGCCCGACCGCACGTGCGATGGGGCCGGTCCGATTCCCACGCATCGCCGACCTCGTCATCGGCACCCGGGTGGGGAGGCCGCCCGCCGCTTGCGTTCACGAGAGCCGTGTACCCGGCGGAGCCGGGCGAACGATCGTCCGGTTCCCCGGGGGCCGACTCGCGGACAGGGCGAGTCCGTGGCGGACGGCGCCCTTCCCGCAGATCCGCGCCGCAGGCCGCGCGTCGGCGGGCGGCCTGCTCGGTGGGGCGCCGGTGGGTTCGGGAATGCTCCGGATTCTCGTGCCCGTCATCATGGATCGCGTGGACGATCTTTCCGAGGGCGAGCTGCGCGACCTGGTCGAGGCGGACGAGGACGACGCGGAACCCGGTTGGTGGGACGAGGACTTGTACGACGTCTCGCCGCCTTGACCCCGGTGAGGCGGCGCGTGGTTTTTCACGGGCCGGATCTCGCCGCGCGGACGCCCCGAGCCCGGTCCGGCGAACGGTGAGCGCCGCCCGGCGTTGCGACACGGCCGTCACCCCTGCCGACACACCGAGCCGCCACCGGTGACCCGGCAGGGCGCGACGTGCGGAGCGGCCGCCGCCGCGACCGGTCGCCGGACCCTCCCACCGACGTCATCCCGTCGGACGGGCCACACCCTGGGGGCACCGGCGGAACTCGTCGTCCCCGTCGTCGTTCTCGTTCTCGCGTCGTTCCAGAGCCTCCATCTCGACCAGCCGCACGAGCGTGTCGCCGAGGGGGTTACGAGACCGGAAGACCCACTTGTGATCGAGTCGGGGCGGTTGCGGGGACGCCCGGTGGTCCGTGGGACGCGGATGGCGGCCATCACCGGCCCGAAGGCGGGGGCGTCACCGGCCTGTCCGGCGGTGAGGCCAAAGGCCAGGGGCCGGAAGTTGCCGTCGGCCACCAGGTGGACCTTCGTGGTCGGCCCGCCGCGGGAGCGTCCGATGGCGTGATCGGTCGGCTCGCCCGCCGGGGCCCCTTCTTGCGAGCCCCGGCGGCACGCTGGTGGGTACGCACGATCGTGGAGTCGACCGCGACCGCCCATCGCAGGTCCTCATCGGCGTCGGCCCGGGCAACCAGGGCGGTGAAGACCCGTTCCCAGGTACCGTCCAGGGCCCACATCCGCAGCCGGTTGTAGACGCCTCTCCAGTTGCCGTACCTCTCCGGCAGGTGGACCCACTACGTCCCGGTCCGGAACTTGAAGGCGATCGCGTCGATCACCTGCCGGTGATCCCGCCGGCGGTCACCCTGCCTCGGCGTCCGGTCCGGCAACAACGGCTCAAATCCGCGCCCGGTGCACATCGGTCAACGGCACACTCGGCCTGACGATCGGATGATCCGAACGAAACGTCCTAGGCGCCGTGGTAGTTCTGCGGCCCGGTGGAGACCGCGGCCCTGCAGGCGGCTGCGGCGAGCCAGGGCTGGATGGAGCCGTCGTTGGTGAGGTCGGCGCGGTAGGCCATCGCCACGGTCACGCAGCGGTGGAAGCGCTGGTTGTGCCGCCATCGGTAGCTGCGGTGGACCTTGTCGGGACAGGGGGCGAGGCCGCCCCCGTCGCGGGCGCTCCAGATGGTGAGGCGCCAACGCACGTCCCCGCCCAGGTACTTCTGCGCGTCCCGGGCCGTCGCCGCGTCGGGGAACGCGAAGACCTGGACGGAGACGTGGACGGGGTTCTCGGGCGTGGCGTGGGGGCCGGGCTGCTCCACGTAGACGCCGGCGACCACTTCGGTACAGTCACGGCGCGCGAGTTCCCCGGCCAGGTCGCCGGGGCCAGCTTCACGGGAGAGGCGGGTGTCCTCGGCGATCCGCGCGAACTCGATGCTCATGTCGTTGGTGAACCGCCGCGGCAGCAGGGCGTCCGCGGTGAACGGCGTCTCGTCGGTGGAGGCGCGTTCCCAGGAGTCGGGAGAGGGCGGCCGAGGCGCGCGCTGCGTGACGTCCATCGGGCGGGTGCGCGGGGTCGGAGGCATCGCGGCGGTGAGCGCTTCCGCTGCCGCGCACGACGCCAGGAGTGCCTGAAGCCGCTGCTGGACCTCCTGTGCCGACTGGGGACGCCGGTCGGGATCACGCTCCAGTAGTTCGGCGACGAGCGTGGTCACCTCCGGCGGCAGGCCGGGGCGGAACGCGTCGAGGGGCGGGGCCTCCTCGTCGAGCTTGCGCCGCACGACCGCGATGCCGTTGTGCCCGGTGAAGGGCGGCCGGCCGGCGAGCATCGCGAAGAGCATCCCGCCGAGTGCGTACAGGTCGGAGCGTTCGTCGCCGCGTTCCGTGAGGAACTGCTCCGGTGCGCCGAACTCCGGCGTTCCGGCCGGGGCCAGTTGGGAGGAGCGGGCCACGGTGAACGCGGCCTGGACGAATCCGGCGATCCCGAAGTCGATGACCTTCACCAGCCCGTCGCCGGTGAGCATGACGTTGTGGGGCTTGATGTCGTAGTGGATGACCCGGGCCCGGTGGGCGGCCTCCAGCGCGGCGCAGATGCCGCCGGCGATGGCCACGACACGCGTCAGGGGGAAAGAACTCTCAGCCCGGAGACGCGCTGTGAGCGTCTGGCCGTCCACCTTCTCCATGACCAGGAACAACACGTCGTCGTGGATGCCTCGGTCGTACAGGGCGGCGACGTTGGGGTGGACGATCTGCGCAGCGGCCACCGCCTCGCGCTCGAACCGCCGGGACAGGTCGGCCTGGGCAATCCCGTCGAGATCCAGCAGCTTGAGCGCGACCTCACGGTGGAGCACGCGATCCCGCGCGGCCCACACGTCCCCCATGCCACCCCGGCCCAGACGGCCGATCAGCTCGTAACGGTCCGCGATCAGCTTTCCCCGCTCCACGGGGCCAGCATACGAGACGCCGGCCCGCCCCACGTGTGCCGACTTGACGGGTGTTCGGCGCCCGGATTCGTCGGATGGTCCCGGGCGCCGTCGCATCGTCGGTGGGTGTGCGGTCGGGCGTTCTGCTTCCGATGTTCGCTTGCACCGGGGTGAGTGGCTGGTTTCGGTTGCGGTAGCACGCGCGTTGCTCGACGACGGCCGTGTTGTCGGTCGTGACGAGGGTGACGGTGAGGCCGAAGTCGTGGACGAACCGCGCAACCGACCACGCCCCGGACGTGCTCGGCAGCCTTGTTTCGGTCGGGCCGTGCCTGTTCCGCCTCCCTTGCTGCTTCCTTCTCCATCTGCGCGGCGCGACGAGGCGGAATCGGTTGCCGTCCGAGCGGCGTGGACCGGCGATACCCGGGCGCGGGCGGCGAATCCTCGCGGGGCGACGGCGATGGGGGTGCGAGATCGACTGGGTGTGTTTCGCGACGAGGGCTTCGCCGCCTGGTACTCGTCGAACGGACGCCCGGTGCCGCCGGCCTGTCTGGTGTCGGTGTCGGCGTTGCAGTTCGAGGAGAATCCGACGGATTGCCAGTCGGCGAAGGCCGTTCGTCGCAGGATCGACCGGCCGTACGCTCCGGGGCTCGAGTTGGACGATCCGGGCTTCGACGATTGCGTGCTGTCGGAGTTCCGGGACCGGATTGCGCGGGGGTCGGGCCGATCGACTGCGATCGGCCGCATCGGTGCCGAGATGCCGACCGCCCACCCACCGGGTATCCCCGCCTTGCCCGGCGAACGACTCACCGCCCCCATGGTCGCCTACCCGACCTCCGGAGTCCGGGCGGGCCTGCTCGTCCCCGCCACGATCGACACCGAACTCGGCAGCATCCACGTCGTGCACAAGGAACTCGACTGATCCCGGCCGCACGGCGCCCGGATCCGCACGGTGCCCGGATCCGCACGGCGCGCGCCGCAGGCTCGACCGCCGCGATCGGGGATGTTTGTCGCCGGCACGTCAGGGCAACCGGCCGGAAGCCGCCGAGCCCGACCACCACGGAACCGCCCCGGACGCGCAACACGTATGCCGGCGAAGCCGGCCGAACGCCCGGCCACCCGGGAACCGCAACCGTCGCCGAACACCGCCGACAAGGAGCCAACACCATGTCCGACACCGACCTGACCGGTCGCCGCATCCTGGCGATCGTCACCAACTACGGCGTGGAGCAGGACGAACTGATCGTCCCAGCACGCCACTTGCGTGATCGTGGCGCCGAGGTGGACATCGCGGCGGTATCGGCGGATCCGATCCGAACACTCGTCGGCGACAAGGACCCGGGCAAGAGCGTTCATCCCACCCTCACGCTGGCCGAGGTCGATCCGGCCCGCTACGACCTCCTGCTCGTACCCGGCGGCACGCTCAACGCCGACTCGCTGCGCCTGAACGACACCGCGATCGGCATCGTCCACTCGTTCACCTCCTCGGGACGGCCCGTCGCCGCGATCTGCCACGGCCCGTGGGCCCTGGTCGAGGCCGACGTGGTCCGGGGCCGAACCCTGACCTCCTACGCCTCCCTGGAGACGGACATCCGCAACGCCGGCGGCCATTGGCTGGACGAACCGGTCGTCCAGGACGACACCGGCAATTGGGTGATGATCACCTCGCGCACCCCGGACGACCTGAAGGACTTCCTCGGCCGGATCGACATCACCCTGGCCTCGGCCTGAGCGCCACCTCCGCAGCCGGGCGCCGGACGCAGCACGCGAGAGGAGGCGGTACGCCATGGTCGCCGCACGCGAGGACGGTCGCACGCTCGTCGTCCTCGCCAACTTCGTGTCGCCGCTGACGGTCGACCTGCGTGCGGCATCGGTTCCGCGCCGGTGGTCGGAACAGGCTCCTCGCACGATCTGGCTCACCCGCCCCGGTGACGTGCTCGTGGTCCCGGTTCCGCTGTCCGAGTCCTTTTGCCACTACGCCTTCACCCGACTGGGCATGCCCCAGGACCGCGTGACCGCCGTCACCGTGCCGGACATCCCCCACGTGCCGATGGCGGACGCCGTCTCCGCGCACGGCCTGCTGGAGCCGCTGCGCGCGCTCCTGCGTGAACGCCCGCAGCCTCGTCTGCTCCCGACCGCCCTGGACGAAGGCTGCGTCGCGCTTGCCGCCGCCCTGGGCATCGGGATCGAACCCTACGAGGCGGGCGGCCCGTCGGCCCGGACCGTGCGCACCGTGGCGGACCTGAACACGAAGTCCGGCTTTCGTGCGGTGGCGCCCGGACTCGGCGTGCGCCTGCCCTACGGGGCCGTGTGCGCGGGCGCGGACCTCCCCCGCGTGATCGACGAACTCCTCGCCGCGTGGGAGCGGGTGGTGGTCAAACCCGACCGCTCCGCGGGCGGCCACGGTCTGCGCTTCGTCACCCGAGACGATCGACTCGACGAGACACGTCGACCCGCGGGCGGCTACTGGGTCGTCGAGCGATACGTGGAGCACACCCGCGCGGTCAGCGCCCAGGGGGAGTGCACACCGGATCGGGTGTCGGTGCCATTCGACGGGGAAATGCGGATGACCGGCGGCGCGTTCGCCGGATACCGGTCTCCGCCGTACGACGTCCCGGACCTCGCCCGCGCCGAATTGACCGAGTGGACCCTCGCGTTGGGGCGGCACCTGGTGGCCGAGGGCTATCGGGGCCCGTTCAGCCTGGACGCGGTCTGCACCCGGGACGGAACGCTCTACGCCCTGGAGTGCAACGTGCGGCGTACCGCGACCACCACCCCGCACGCCCTGGTCACCCGCCTCACCGGCAACGCCACTCCCGCTTGGTCCACCGGCACCGTCCGGGCCGATGCGCCGCGCTCCTTCGACACGATGGTGGAGCATCTGATCGAGGCGGGGTTGGACTATCGGCCAGAGACCGGCGTAGGCGTGATCCTCTACACGGACCGCCCCGTCGACGGCGCCGGTTGGCGCTACGTGGCCATGGCGGCCGATCACACCGGTCTCACCGAAGTGGAGGCGCGGCTCGCGGCCGCCTTCGGACACGACGACGGCTGAGGCCGACGCGCGTGTCGTCGCCGTGGTGACCGCCGGGGGCCGGCCCCGCCGGAGTTCGGATGCCGCGCTCGGGTTGCTCCGGATCGGTTCCACCGCTTCCCGCCTCGACGCCGAGCGCGTGGTCGACCGGACGGGTTCGGGCGTGGCTCGGGGACCGTCGTCGGGTACCCGACGGCCATGCCGCGTGTTCGCGAGTCCATGACCGGGCCTACGCCCGCGCCGGCCGACACGATCGACACGGAGCGTATCGACGCGGTGACATCGCCGCCCGTACCGGCGCCACCCCGGCATCGCCCGCTGGGACACCGGCTCGGTCCCGACCGTCGTCCCCGCATTTGCCGGCCCCGCATTCGCCGGCCCCGACCTCAGCACCCGCATCCTGACCCGGCTGCCTACCGGCTGGGCCCTGTTGTTCGGCCGCGCCGAACTCGCCCCCGCGGCCTGAGCCCGCGGCCGTTGTCGCTGTGCCACCGACGAGGACCCGGGCCCCACCGGGTCCTCGTCGGCGCACCCCGGCAAGCCGGCCTCCGACCCACCCGTGCCGTGCCCGGGCGAAACCCACGACGCCGCCCGCGGCACAGCCGCTACGCACGCCCCTGGGGCCACATCCGCCCACGTGGTGCGCATGAACCCGACAGGGCCGGGCAAGCGATCTTTGCGTGCCCCGAACGCCGAAGGCCGGTGTTCGAACGACGCCGACGGTAAACGACGACCGTGCCCGAGACTCCCCGGAGGCAGCCGGTGTCCGGCGTCGGGCCCGGTGTCACGGCACCGCCATCGACGCTCGTCCTGATGGATTCGGTGATCCGCCGTGCCATCGCATTGCCGGAGGTTCCCGTGTCAGCAATCGGTGTCACAGTCTCCCCCTTGGGCCGGATACTCACCGCCCCGGGCGTCTACGTCCCCCAGTCCGACAGTTTTCTTCTGGCCGAGGCGATGCGCCGTGAAGGCGTCCGCGAAGGCAGCCGGGTTCTGGACATGTGCACCGGCAGTGGAGCCCTCGACTCGGAGCACGAGTGACCGCCGTCGACAGCACCAGGCGCGCCGTGCTGACCACCTGCGCGAACGCGCTGTTCGCCCGCCGGCGGATCACCGTGCGTCGCGGCGACCTGCTGTCGGCCGTGGCCGGTCACTGCTTCGACGTCGTCGTGTGCAATCCGCCGTACGTGCCCGCGCCCCGGCCCGGTGTCGCGCAGTTCGGCGCCGCCCGCGCGTGGGATGCCGGACTCGGCGGCCGGGCGGTGGTGGACCGAATCTGCGCGGCGATCCCCGACGTATTGCGGCCCGCCGGTGTCCTGTTGATGGTGCACTCCGGGCTGTGCGACACCGAGGCCACCCTGGGTGCGTTGGAGCGGTCCGGCATGCGTGCCGCGATCGTCGACCGCACGACCATCCCGTTCGGTCCGGTCCTGCGCGAGCGGCTGGACTGGCTGCGCCGCACCGGCCTGGTGGGCCTCCACGACAATCACGAGGAACTGGTGGTCGTCCGTGCCGAGAAACGCTGATCGCCCCCGCCGGATCACCGCCGAGCGCGACGGTCCTCTCCTGATCGAAGGCCCCGTGGAGGTGGTCCTCCCGAACGGCGAGGTCGTCACATCACGACGCTTCGTCGTCGCCGTCTGCACATGCCGGCGCAGCCGCACCTACCCGTGGTGCGACACCAGCCACCGCGCGCGCACCGCGACGGCGGGCGCCGAACCGTCACCGGCCGAACCGGAGACGTCGACGATCGACGAAGGAGGCCGCGCGTGACCGTGTCGACCCCCGCCTCCCAGGCCGCCCCGGCATTGCCGCGACCGCGCGGCGACCTCTCCGCGGGCGTGATCACGGCATTGCGGACCGGGGAAGGGGCACTCCCGGGGATTCGCGAGGTCGCCCGGGCCGATCCCTTCGGCGAGGATCTGCACCTGGCCCTGTACACGCTGTACGAGTTGCACTATCGGGGCTTCGCCCGGGTGGCCGACGACCGCGAGTGGGACCCGAGTCTCCTGGGCCTGCGTGCCGCCCTCGAGGAACGCTTCCACAGCGCCCTGCGTGCGCACGCCCACGACGGCCGGAGCGTGGACGACGCGCTGGCCACGCTCCTGATCGAGCCGGCGGGGGACGACGGCACCAGCGTCAGCCACTTCCTCCGGACCCGGGGAGAGTTGTGGCAGTTGCGCGAATACGCCGCGATGCGCTCGCTGTATCACCTCAAGGAGGCCGATCCGCACGCCTGGGTCATCCCTCGCCTGCGCGGTCGGGCGAAAGCGGCCATGGTGGCCATCGAGTTCGACGAGTTCGGGGCCGGCCGCGCCGAGGACATCCACGCCCGACTGTTCGCGGACCTCATGGTCGATCTCGACCTGGACCCGCTGTACGGGCGTTACCTGGACGCGGCGCCCGCCGTGGTGCTGCCGACCGTGAACCTGATGTCCCTGCTCGGGTTGCATCGCGGGCTGCGCGGCGCGCTGGTGGGTCACTTCGCCTGTGTGGAGGTGACTTCGCCCCCCGGCGCACGCCGACTGGCCCAGGCGATGCGCCGGACCGGCGCCGGACCCGCCGCCGAGCGCTTCTACGACGAGCACGTGGAAGCCGACGCCGTCCACGAGCAGATCGTGCGTCGCGAGGTGGTCGCCGGCCTGCTCGCCGACGAACCGAACCTGGCAGCCGACGTCGTCTTCGGCATCGCCGCCACCGTGTTCCTGGAGGGCCGCCTCGGCGACCACATCCTGACCGCGTGGCGTGCCGGACGCAGCGCCCTGCGCCTTCCGCTCGAGGCGACCTCGACGTGAGCCCCCCGGACGACACGACCCCTCTCGGGGAGACGGGCCGGGAGCCGCAGCGGGGCGGTTGCTCGGGTTGTGAACGGGGAGAAGGCGGCATGGCGGATATGCGCGCGGTGGGATGGGCTCGGTCCTCTACCGTCGCCGGTGGTGTGGCGGGGCAGGGTTGGACGCGGCAGCACCTGGCGTGTCCGGTGTGGACGCGGGACGCGCCGGAGAGGATGGACGACGTCCTGCCGACCGTCTCGGAACCGGTCACCAACGCCCATGTGCGCGCACACAGCGACGCCCGACTCGTCCTGGGCTGGGACAGCCGATGTCCGAACGTCCACGTCAGCGATACCGCTCCCGGCCTGCCCGCAGCGCGAGCGGACGGCGGTACGCTCGCGCCGTCGGGGCGCGTGTCTGGCGGCGGCCCGTTCAGGAACGCGGCACAGGGCTGAGCCGGGCCCGGGTGCGTGACGGGCGCGCAGCCGATCCGTCGGCGGCGCGCCCGTCACGTGGGACCGTGTCGCGGCTACGACGACGCGGCCTCGGCTGCGGGCGTGTACACGAGGACCATGACACCGGTGTCGAGGGCTTCGGTGCGGGTGTGCTTGAGCCGATGCCGGAACCCGTCGGCGGCGAGGGTTCCGCCGCCGGCGATCACCGGGTGAACCCAGAAGTGCACCTCGTCCAGCAGGCCGTGCGCGAGCAGGGTCTTGGCGACCGGCCCGAATCCGTACATCAGGATGTCGCCGCCTGGCTGCGCCTTGAGTTCGGCGATCTCGGCGACGGCCTTGTCCCGGGGGATGACGGTGGTGCGACCCCAGTCGCCGCCGGCCAGGGTGGAGGAGACGACGTACTTGTCGATGCTGTTCATGCGGTCGGCGAACGCGTCGGCGCCCGCCCGTGCCGACCAGGCGGGTGCGAAGTTCGCATAGGTTTCGCGGCCCATGAGCAGCGTGTCGGCGGCGAAAAGCAGGCTGTGCGCGTATCGCTCCAGGTCATCGCTCCAGTAGTCGAAGGACCACTGGTCGAGCTTTTCGATGTCGCCGTCGAGGGAGATGTACGTGGAGTTGACGATCTTGCGCATGGTTGCAGCGCTCCTTGACGGGGGCGGGTTCTGGTGGGAGTTCCGTGAGACGGGACGGGCGCGAGCCGGTGGGGTGCTGCGGCGGTCGTCAGCGGAGTGGTGTTTTCCGACGGGATTCGCGCGACCGTGTCCGGCACTGGGGAGTTCGTGGCGAGTTCCCCGGTGCCGGGGCCAGTCGTCGTGCGCAGCGCGGGGTGCTGTGTCAGGCCGCCGGTGCCGGACGGTAGTCGAGGACGATCGCGCCCGAGCTGAAGGACTGGGTGCCCGCGAGCGTCCAGGACTTCGGGGTGAGGCCGTCGGTGAACAGGCGCTTGCCGTTGCCGACGGTCACCGGGTGGAGGAACAACTTGAGTTCGTCGACCATGTCGTGCTCGATCAGTGTGTTGACAAGCGTGACGCTGCCGTAGACCAGCAGGTCGGCACCGGGCTCGGCCTTGAGCTTGGCGACCTGTTCGAGGACGTCGCCGTCGATGATGGCCGCGTTCCAGGTAGCGCTCTGGAGGGTGGTGGTGGCGACGTACTTGGGGATGTGGTTCATCCGCGCGGTGAACTCGTCGGACTCGTCGCGCGGTGACCACGCCTCGGCGAAGCTCTCGTACGTCGCGCGCCCCAGCAACAGGGCGCGGCTGGCGCGCAGTTGGCCGTTCTGGTACTTGGCGTGCTCGTCGTTCCAGAAGGGGCCGGTCCAGGCGGGGTCCTCGACCACGCCGTCCATCGTGATGTACATGACCGCAACGATTTTGCTCATGCGGAAGTCTCCGTTTCACAGCAATGGGGGAGCCGCTCCGAGGTCCTGGGTGTCCGTCGGACGCGGCCCCTTCAGCGTGCAAGATCCGCACGCGGTACAACAAGGCACGACCACGCCACGCTGGGTTGAGCGCGGCTAAACGATCAAGGGGTGGGCATGCTGGAGAGACTGGAGCTCGAAGCGTTTCTCACGCTTGCCGAGGAACTGCACTTCGGACGCACCGCAGAACGCCTGCACGTCACAACCGGCAGGATCAGCCAGACCATCCGCAAGCTCGAACGCCGCGTCGGCGGACCGCTGTTCGTACGCAACAGCCGCAAGGTGACGCTGACCCCGCTCGGCGAGCAGCTGCGCGACGACCTGCGCCCCGCGTACGACCAGATCACCGCCGGGCTCGCCCAGGCGATCACCACGACCCGCGGTGTGCGCGTCAAGGGCGTGGTGCGCGTCGGCTTCTCCGGGGCTTGGTGCGGCAACCTGCTCGTCAGGGCCGCCGACCTGTTCCGCGTGCGCCATCCGGACAGCGTGGTGGAGATTCAGGAGATCCAACTCCTCGACCCGCTCGGTCGCATGCGGGCCGGCGAAGTGGACCTGCAGCTCACCGAGTTCCCCATCGCCGAGCCCGACATCGTGCAGGGGCCGCTGATGTTCGCCGAGCCGCGCGGACTGCTGGTGCCCGCCGGCCACCCCTTCGCAGGCAAGGACTCCGTCTCGATGGAAGACCTTGCCGACACGACGCTGGTCACGATCGCCTCGGAGCACATCCCCGAATACTGGATGGACTACTACTTCCCGCGAACAACCCCGTCCGGCCGGCCGATCCCGCAGGGGCCGGCCACCCGGTTCTGGCCCGAGGTACTGGTCCACGTCAGCATGGGCGTCGGCGTCAGCACGGTGGCACTGCGCGCCCAGGACTTCCACTCCCGCCCGGGCCTGGCCTTCGTCCCGCTGCACGACGCCCCGCCGATCGACTACGGCTTCCTGTGGCCGCGCACCGGCCTGAGCCCGGTTGCCTCTACCTACCTCGACATCGTGTACGAGCTCGCCACGCCCATCCGCTGACCGCTCCGTCGGCCGGGCTCCGTGCCGACGGCAACCCCGAATTCCGCCTTCTCGACGGTGATTTCGCAGTGGTTGGCGGCGAGGGGGGTGTCCCGGGCCGGTGTGCCCTCGGGTCGAGGGCGGCTTCCGTGCCGGTGATCAACTCCGTGAAGGGTTTGCGTCTCCCGAGCCGTGCGGGGAACGCCCCGCACTCGATGAGGCCGGCCCATCCGGCGAGTTGCGCCCGGCGCGCACCGACGAACAACGGCGCGGCGGCCACGTCGATGCCCGCGTGGACGAACGTCGCCCCGATGCGTTCGCTACGTCCGGTAGGTGCGGTGATGGGCGCTCGCGTCGTCGGTGCGGTGATGCCGGGCCACCACGGGGAGACCGAACTCCGCGTTGTACGGGATCCGGTAGTAGGGGGCCAGGAGCGTGGTGTGCAGGGGGTTCGGACCACGACGCGCCAGCCGGCACGCCTACTTCAGGACGTAGCGGGTGTGGCTCCCGATGTGAACCTCGGTGTTGAGGGGGGCCACGATGCTGCTTGCGGGCTCGGTGTAGAGGACGAAGTGGGCTGAGTCTTTGGCGGGCTCGTACGTCACGGTCAGATCGTGGTGTCCGTAGCTCAACGGTCGGCGTTTCCCGAAGGTGGTCGGGCACTCGTGGCGGTCTCCTCGATCGATACCGGATCGGCGCCATCCGTGTGGGCGTTCGGTGTTTCCAGGCCGGATACGCGCGCACGGCGACCGCCGGCCGTGCCCGAGGAGGATCGGACGCCAACACCGGTTCTGCGGACGGCTCCTACCCCGGGCCCGGGTCGGGCGGGCGGGGGAGGGCGAGACCGAAGTGGGTGATGGGGGCGCGGCCAAGGTACGGCGGAGACCGGCAACAGGCTGAGCGGTCCTCGGGTTTGCGCCAGTGAGGGCGGAGGTTCCCGGATGCTATGGTCTCGTCTCCGGACGGAGGTCGTCGTGCATCAGTTGGTGGTCCTGTATTCCACGCCTGCCGACCCTGACCACTTCCGCGACCACTACGTGACCAACCATTTTTTACTGGTCATGAATATGCCCGGGCTGCTTGCGTGGCGCTACGGTTTCGACGTGGCGGCGGCCAAGGGAGAAGCGCCGTATTTCGCGGTCTTCGAAGGCGACTTCGCCGACGCCGCCGCCATGGCCGCGGCGCGGGTGTCGCCGCAGGGCCGGCGGGTGGCCGCCGATGTCGCCGACCACGTCACCGGCGGTGCGGTCGTCATCCACCATCCGGTGCGGGACGGCAGCGGCCGAGGCAGGACGGTACGCTCCGGGACGCCTTCGGTGGGCCGTTGCGGCCGGGTCCGGCCATCGGCGGAACGCCGTTCGTGGTTGCCGATTCGTTGAGTATCAAAGGTGGGTCGATGTTCTGGCCGGATGTCACGGTGGTTGACGCGTGCGTGCGGCGCGACGGCCGGGGCGGCAGCCCCACGGCTGTCACCGACGACGACCCGGCGGCGACGGACGCGGACCGGCGCGCGGTCGCCGCTGCGGCCGGCACCTCGCACGCGGCGTTCCTGGGCTCGGGGCGGACGCCGGACGGTGGCCGGCCGGTCCGGTTCTTCACCGCCACCGCCGAACTGTCCGGCTGCGGCCACGGCACCGTTGCCGCGCAGGCCGTCCGGTTGACCCGCACCGCGCTGGACGAGTCGAACGACCGCCAACACACCGGCGGGCGCACGTTCGACACCGTCGCGATCCGCCGCCCCGCCGGCATCGAGGTGTGGTTCGACCAGGGCCTCGTCGCGCTGCGTCACCCGGTACCGGACGAGCGCGCCGCGATCGTCGCCGCGCTCGGGCTCACCGCGGACGATTCGCATCCGACCGACGTGCCACGGATCGCCGCGCCCGGTGCGCCACGCATGCTGGTACCGGTCCACGACCGGTCGGCGCTGCTCCGGGTCCGCCCACACTTCGGCAGGCTGACGGCGGCGTGCCGGCGGTACGGGCTCCTCGGCTGTTTCGTGTACGTACCGCCGGTGGGCGACCGGCCGGGTGCGGCGCGGATGTTCGCGCCGGCGATCGGTGTCGACGAGGACGTCGCCAACGCCAACAGCACCGGCTGCCTGGCCGCCCACCTGCTCGACACGACAGGGGCGCGGACGGTCGCGATCGAGGTGGAGCAGGGTGACACCCTCGGTCGACCGGCCGGCGTGCTCGCTTCGGCCCGACGCGTGCCGGCGGGCATCACGACCCGGGTCGGCGGGTTGGCGGTGGTCCGCGACGGACGGTGAGGCGACGACCGGACCGTCCTCTTCTGCGATCCGCGTATGGAGCCGGGGCTGCCCGCTGCGGTCGGGCTGTTGTGGTTGCCGGCCATCCGTCGGCTTGCGCCGGTGGCGATATCCAGCGTGTATACGTGCCCGCCCCTGCCCCGCGACCGTTGCGGCTCCGGTCACCGCACCAGCCGCTTCAAGAGCGCACCCGGCTGCTTCACCATCCCCGAGGTCGCCCTGCGTTCGACCCCGAGCACCCGTGCCACACCCGTCAACTACCGATACCTTGCCCGAGCCTTCGACGTCCCCCTCGGCGCCACCCCATCCCACCCTTGGGCGAACCCGCTGCCGGCGTCCTGGCCGACCGGGGCACGCGGCCTCCTGCCCCCCGCCCACGGCCTCGACAACGGAGCCACGAGTTGAGTTCCCCATGGGCGCGTCCAACCCACCAGGATCGAAAGCAGCTGCAGGTTGTCCGTTAGCGTTCAATCGGGCTGTTGATTCTTTCGCTTGGATTCCGCAGCATTGGACTCGCCACTCCAAATATGTTGTTGGTACGGGCAAGTATGGGGCGGTGGCTGCTCGCAGCGCTCATACTCGAGGCAAGGGCGAAGACGCAAGGTGTAGGCCGTCCATCACGGTGTTGCGAGGTCAGACTCAGTGACGATCTTCGGGTACATCCTCCTTGGCGCCGCCGGCGGTGCCGTGATTGAACTCGTTGCCTTCTTCAATCGTCTCGGCGAGTGGCAGACCGCGCGGCAGGCGGCATTAAAAAAGAAGCGCCGCGATCCGCCGAGCTTCATGAATTTCATTGATGTACGGCCCGTGATCGCCATCGCTGTCACCCGACTGATGCTCGGCGCGGCGGGCGCAACCCTGTACGGGGCCACAGGCCAGGCAACCGGCGCTCTCGGGGCGCTGACCGTCGGGGCTGCGGCCCCTGCCATGTTGCAGCAGTTCGGGCAGATTCCCCGGCTGCGCGAAGCAGTGACGGATGCACGTGCCGAAGTGCCGCGACCGGTTCCAAGAACGGCTTTCGATGACAAGGCACCCGCGGCCCAAGACGACCCGGTCCACGATGGGATCTCATGAGTAAAGACGAAGGCTCCTTCACCCACAGATATTTCGGCGGCCTGATCGGGGCAACGAACAACACCGTTGGCCGTGACTCCGGCGCCAATATCGTTTCCAGTCACACCGATGAGCTGACCGAATCAATTACAGTGTTCACTCGCGCCCTCGCCTCCGCACTGACGAACCATGAACACGACTTCGACGAAGCCGACCGAAGCTACGCTCTGCATGCGGTGGAGCAGCTACAGGAGATGCCTCTTCCGCCGGATCCGACAGTCCTCCGACGGGTCTTTGCGCGACTCTCGGCGGTTCTGGATCCCTACCCCGGGATGGGGGCATACATCGAATCCATGCGACTTTTGCTTCAGCGCGTCGAGTAACCTGTGCCCGGCCCAGGTCAGCCCGCCGGATTGTGGGCATTGCGGTAGATGGTGCGGGGTTGGCGGTGGCTTGCATGTGCTGCGGCGTGCTCGGCCGCCAAGCGCACCGCCTTCATTTTCGAGCGGAGCCTCGCCATGTGCCCAGAGCATCGGCGGAGCTTGGCCCGGGTCCGGTTCGCGTTGGTGAGCGACGTTCCGCGGGTCGGTGTTCTGCGACTCCCTCCGCGCTGCCTGCTGTCCGGCTTTTGCCGGAACGTCCGTCCCGTGTCGTCGGATTGCCGATTTCGGTGTCACGGTGGCGCGGTTTCCGGCTTCCTTGGGGAGGCCGGTGTTTCGATGGCCGGGTCGCCTGGCGCCTCCGGGCCCGGCCGGGACGGAACGGGGGAGCGATGGTGACCGGGACGCCCGAGGATCACGGGTGGACGGGCGCTCGGTGTGGTGCCGGCGGCCGCGGTGCAGGAGCAAGTGGGGCACCGTCGCCTGGAGTTGGAGGGCCGGGTCGCGTTGACGCTCGGACACCTGCGGCTCGCGGTGGCCGCCGCCCGAAACATCGCCGCGGACCCTGCAACACCGGCTGCGAACGGCCCGCGAGGAAGGCCGTACCACCCCTCGCTCTGGCCGTCGGCGGCGCGACCGCGGTTGATGACGGCGACGGCGCGCTCGACCGGGTGATCGCGAATGGCCACTACGCCTTCCTCCACGGCGTCGGCACGTGCCCGATCGGCGCGGACGCGGCGACGTCGGTGGTGGACGCGGACCTGCACGGCGTAGAGGGGCCGAGCGTGGTCGACGCGTCGGTGCTGCCGACGGCGCCGGCCGAATCGGGCGCGGAGGCCGTGGCCGCCCGCTCGTGAGGACGACCCGGGCGCCCGCCGCTCCGGGGCGGGCCCCGAACACACGTTTCGAGGCGGGCGGTTCAGCCGCCCGGCAGCGACTCCACTGCGACGCCAGGCCGTTCCCGTAGCGGGTGCGACTGCGCGAACTCGATGTGTCGGCGGGCCAGTTCGTGCGCACCGTCGACGTCGCCCGCCGCGATCAGTCCGATGAGCTCGTGGTGGACATCCAGGCCCCGCGCTTGCGCTCGTCGAAGTCGGAGCTCTCGGCCACCTCGTCGACGCGCCGGCCCCCGACGCCGCCGAACACGGACCGCGCGTGGCGGAGGTGGCCGTGCCCCTGACGGTCGCGGAGGTTTCGGCCGACGCCCTGGGATCCGCGTTCGTCGACCACTTCGGGACCGACCACCCCGCCCTGGCCGCCGTACGCCGCCCGACCACACGGACCCGCCGCCGAGGGCCGCCGCCGCAGCGACGGTGTGCCCGCCCCGGCCCGGTGACGAGCGCACCCGTGCGCGCGGCGCCGGCCGGACCGGCCGTGCGCCAGGATCATTCCCCCGCGACCCTCTATTAATATATGCTCAACGCTAAATCAGATGGCGTCCCGTGCCGCGCGGCTCGGAGCGCGCCTCCTCGCGAGGAGCCCCATGTCCCAGGCCCCGAACGACGCACCCGTCCCGCGTCGCATCACCCATGTCGAACTCGTGTACCGCCCCGGCGAACGCGCGCTCGCGACTCGTGTTTCCCGGAACTGCGCGGGTGCCGCGTGGCCGACGGGGGCGGCCACCGGTTCACCGCCCCCGTCGAGCCCCGGGAGGGCGGCCTCACGCACAACGTGCTCCACGCCTGCGAGGTCACCCCGACAGTGGCCCTTCGAGAACGAACTGCGGACGCGGCCCGGAGACGGCGGGACCCTCGCCGAGGCGCCACCGCGAGGGTCGACGACGTGACCGAACACCCGTAGTATTCCTGCCACTTCGGGATCCGCCTGGCCACGAGCACGGCTCCTGAGAGCGTTGTCGAGGACATCGCGATCGCCGCGAAGGACGACCTCGCGCCGAACGGCCGGATCCGCGTCTCCGGGGTGTACCGCCCCGAGGACCCGAGTGCCGCGACCGACAGATGATGCAGGTTTTCGCGCACCCCCTCCGCCCCCGCGGAAGCCGCACCACCGGCCCCGCCACGGGCTTGCCCGCCCCGTCGACCGTCGGGTCGCATAGGCGACGAATAAGCCAGTCAATGGACGATTTGTCCAGTGAATGTATGATCCCCGCACTCATTGGGAATGCCCGACCGCGCCTCGACGCCGGTCGCCGGCCGACGCCCGCCCCTGGAGGCAGTGAAGGTGAACGCCCGCCCGCAACCATTCGTCCCGACCCCGGAACCGGCCACGCTCATGGCCGCATTCCCCTCGCTTCCCTTCGTCACGCCACAGACCGCGGCCACGATTCGCGAACGCGTCGTCGAGGCCGCGGCGCGTCGACCCCGTCCCGACGTGCACGCGGTCGCCGACCGGCTGCTGCCGGGCCCGAACGGGGACACCCCGGTGCGGATCTGCCACCCACGGCCCGCGGGGAGTCTTCCCGTCCCGGTGTCCGCCCACGGCGGCGGATGGTCGATCTGCGGCATCGAGACCCACGCGGGCATCTGCCGGGAGATCGCCAACCGCAACGGCTGCGCCGTCGTGTCCGTCGAGTAGCGCCGGCCGTCGCCGCCTTGCGCGGCGCATTCGACTCCGCGCTCCCGCTCCCGCTCGCTCGCGCGCTCTCGCCCACGCCCGGTCGCGGACCCGCAGCGCGCATCAGACCAAACGCGTCAAGGCGCCCCATCGCCGCCGCGCCAGACCGACTTTTGATAGGCAAACAGTGCACCACACCTTGCGTTGCCCGAGACCTCGCCGCCGCCGGACCAGGACAGTGCTCGTCGCGGTCCTGCTGACCCTGGCGTCGACCGGTTGTGGCCCCAGCGGGCGTCACACGGCGGATCCCGCCGGAACACCGAAACCCGGAGGCACCCTGCGGCTGGCGGTCCTCGACGACCCGGTATCGCTCGATCCCTTCTCCGCCTCGAACTATGCCGTCGCCTACGGAAACCTGCTCTCGGCGATCTACGACCCGCTCCTGTGGACGGATCCGGTGACCGGCACGGTGAAACCGCACCTCGCGCAGTCGTTCACTCCCGACAACGCCGCGCGGGTGTGGTCACTGGTGTTGCGACCGGGCGTACTCTTCTCCGACGGCACGCCGTTCGACGCCGCGGCGGTGAAGGCGAACTGGCAGATACACGCGGACCCTTCCAGCGGTTCCGGATACACGGTCGGCGCGACGAACCTCAAGCTCACCGTCAAGTCGCCACTGCTTCTGACCGTGGAACTTCCCTCACCCAATGCCAACTTCGATCAGACGGTCGCGAACAGCCTTGCCTACGTCGCGTCCCCACGCACGCTGGGAGATCCGAGTTCGTTGCGCACGCGCCCGGTCGGGGCCGGCCCCTTCGTGTTGGCCGAGCGGAGCGCGGGCAAAAGCCTCACCCTGCGCAAGAACCCGCGCTACTGGCAGCCGGGACGCCCCTATCTCGACGAGATCGACGTACGTGTGACGCCTCGGGCAACCAACGTCGCCGACGCCATCGCCGCCGACAGACTGGACTTGGCAGCCATCAGCGACCCCCTCTCGGGCAAGGTGGCCCAGGACGAACACCTGGGACTCGTGCGACTGAACCTGAACGGCGGTCTCATGATCGTCTTCAACACCCGCAGACCGCCGTTCGACGACCCCGCCGCGCGCCGGGCGGTGGTCAACAGTCTCGACTCTCAGGAGATGAACCGTCTGCTCTACGACAACGCCGGCACACCCGCACGTGGCGTGTTCGACGCGACCACCGAACTCGCCAACATCCAACTGTCCGCCGCCGAGAACCAACCCGAACAGGCTCGGGCCGCCTTCCTCAAGCTCACCGCCGGCGGAACCCGGCCCTTCACCTTCACCCACATGGTCGCCGGTGCGCCGGGAAGCGCCAACCGGACTGCGCTGTATGTCCAGGGGCGTGTCCAGCAGTACCCCAACGTCCACATGAAGATCGATCCGGTGGACACCGCCACCCTGATCCGCAGACTCGTCGCCGGAGACTTCGACATGGCCGTCTCCGGGCTGTGGATGAACGACCCCGAACCTGTGCTGTACGACTTCCTTCGCCCGGGCAGCCCGACCAACGTGAGCGGCTACTCCAATCCCGAGGTCGTCGACGCCATGACGCGGGCCCGTCTGGCCACCGCGCCCGGTGTCCGCCGCGAGGCGTACACCCACGTCCAACTCCAACTGAACAAGGACCTGCCGTTCTGGGTCTACCAGGAAGCCGCCAACGCGGTCGCCTTCGCCCCCCGCGTCACCGGTGTCCAGGCGTACAACGACGGCGTCGTGCTGTTCGACCGACTCGGCTTCGGCTCCTGAACAAGGTGGCAGGGCGGCCGCCGATGAGACCATTCGCCGGACGACGGCTCGGCCGGTGATCGTCACGATGGTGACGTCTGATCGCGGTGCGGCGGCCGGCGAAATCCGCTGACCGGATACTTCGTGGGGTGACCAGTGGCAAACCGGCCCCCGGCGGTCGGACAGCGCAGCGGCCGTATCCCAAAGGCGTGGCCCGCCGTGCGCGGATCCGGCGGACCGCTCCCGAGGTGTTCGCGACCGAGGCGACCGGAACGCCTCGCTCCGGGAGATCGGCGAACGCGTCGCACTGACCGACACGGGCGTGCTGCGCTACTTCGAGTCCCGGGAAGCCCTGTTCCTCGCCCTCATCGACCAGCGCGATCAAGAGTCCACCACAGCGGCCGAGGGAGCCGTCGGTCCGCCGGCGGCCCGTCGTTCGAACGGCCCGTCACAACACGGACGTTCCCGGGCCGGTGCGGCTCTACATGGCGATGACGGCATGCGCTCCGGAACCGGGGCATCCCGCACCGAAAGCGCCGCAATCGTCCAACCCGGTGTCGTACGCGGCACCGGACCGGCCTATGGGTGCTCGGTCCGGCGCGGGGATGGGCGGCGGCGCGCCACCGGGCTGCGGCTACCTGCCGCCGTCGCGGATGAGGAGCATTCCCAGGCCCTGGGCGCGGGCGCTGGACACCCACCCGGGGAGGTTGTCGGCGAGCAGCCACTCGACCTCCTCGGCGTCGTCCTCGTCCGGGAGGAAGTCGTCGGCGTCGGTGTGGATTCGGTCCGTGTCGAAGGCCGCGAGTTCGTCGTGGATCCGGTCCAACTCGTCCGGGGACGCGAACATGGGGAACGGCCACGGGTCCGGATCCGGGTGTGGGCCTGCGGGACTCCAGGGGAACGGCCAAGGGCGCGCCCACAAGTCGGCCGACGCGGCCAGGTCCCAGCTGCGGAATGCGCCTTCGAGCCGATCCCAGCCGCGTCCCGGCAGGACCACGTGTCCCAGCGGCGATCCGAGGGTCGGCCCGATGAGTTCCAGAAGCCACCCGTAGCCGCCCGAGCGCCCGGGGTCGAGAGAGCCGGTCACAATCTCGCGCAGCGCGGTTTCGACATCGCCGGGGTCGGTGGCACGAAGCAACCGGTCTGCGGTGCTCAGGTCCCGGATCTTCGCCAGGGCCATGCGTACGGGGACATCGTCGTCCGACCCGACCAAGCCGAAGACCGCAGCGTCATCGATCGCGAAAGCGGACACATATTGTTCAGCCACGCCGGTATTCTGCCAACGGGGACTGTCACACGCTCAGCTGGGCCGACACCACGGCTTGGAGTCGAGGGCGTGGCCCCACCGACCCGAACATCCCGAGCCGGAGGTCCGCCGAGGCCGGCTCGCCGTCGCGCGTGTGCCCCGGGCAGACCTCGGCCGACGCCGACGCCGACGCCGACGGCCGACACCGGCCACGCCCGCCACCGAGCATGAGGCGTTCAGTTGTGGCCCGCCTCAAGCGGACACTTGGCGACAGTGCCGGACGGGCAGATCCCCAGGGCCAACGCACCTCTGGACTGGGACGGCTACAAGCGCGGCGACCGCCGCGTGTCCGCCGCGCGGTGACACGCCGGCGTCGCGGGGAGCCCCTCGGCGACAACGGAGGCAAGGAGATACGTGCTCAGAGCACGTTCATGCGCCGCGCTGCGGTGATCCACTTCGGGAACTCGGAGAGCAGCCGGTCGTACAGGTCCTGGTCGGGAACCTCGCTGATGTCGTCGACGGCGAAGAAGCCGACATTGTCCACGTGGCGGCCACGCATCGTGTCGAGGCGCTTCAGGATGCCGTAGTTCGCGTTGCCGAGGCCCACGAACTGCCAGAACGCCGGTTCCTTGGACGCGCCCTTGAGTTCTCGCTTGATCTCGCTGTCGCAGTAGATGCCGCCGTCTGAGAAGAACAGCACCAACGTGGGGGCCGCGGACGGATTTTCCCGGACGTACGAGCGCACTTCGGCGATCACCTTGTGCTCTTCGTTGCCGAAGCCGACCGCCACCATGTCGACCTGACCCGGCAGCAGCTCCTGCTCGGGCTCGTCGCCTCCCGGACGGACGTGCAGCCGCAACCATTCCGGGAGTTCGCCCACGCGCAGATCCGGCAGACGTGCCGGATCGTCGGCGAATGTCCACGCCTGCATCACGCCGTCGTCCTCCAATTGCGCGGACACGGCCGCCATGCGCTCCACCACGTCGGCCACGACTCCGTCGGAGTAAAGCCAATTCATGGAGCCGGAGGCGTCCATGACCAGGATCACCCGCGCGGTGATCCCCTCCGCGCCCTGCTTGCGGAGGCTCACCTTGACCTGCTCCTTGCGCAGCGAAAGGCGATTGCGCATCTCCGCGGGCAGCGCTTCCTCGCCGGTTCCGGCCGGCGCGACGACGGATACCGCCAGGGGCGGCGGGGAGTCGACCGGCTGCGTCGGCACCGGCTGCGCGGCGGCGGAGTCCGCCGACGGATCGTCGTGCACCGAGATGCCGAAATCCGTGGCCAGACCGGCGAGTCCGGAAGCGTACCCCTGTCCGACCGCGCGGAACTTCCACTGCCCTTGGTGGCGATACAACTCGCCGCCGACGAAGGCGGTCTCGACCCCGGCCGTCATGTCGAAGCGGGCGATCTCGGCCGCCGTCGCGGCGTCCAGCAACCGAAGGCGCAGGTCCGGCACCTCGCCGAACGTGCCACCGTCCGACGACGCGCAGAACAGGATCCGGTGTATCGCCTCCTCCACGAGAGCGAGTTCCACGGCGAGCGTGTCGGTGATGCCGTCCGCCGTCTTGGTCCGGCCCAGATGCGCCAACGCGCCGGACGGGTGGCGCGGGTGGTTGTAGAAGACGAAGTCGGCGTCCCCACGCACGGTACCGGCGTCGGTGAGCAGCAGCGCCGACGCGTCGATGTCGGGAACGCCGCTCCTCGTGGACCACGACAACTGCACACGAACCCGGATGGAATCGACGCGCAGGTTGGCGCCTTGACTCAAGGATGGTGATGTCATGGCGCAATCTTGCCGAAACCTGACGCCGCGCGCCGATTCGGGTGGCCCTTCCGTGCCTTCGCGGCCGAGGAAGGCGCGCGGAGGCCCCGTTCGGTGTCGAGGGAGGCGCGCCGTCGGAAGCAGGCTTTCCCGGAGGCCGCTCTGCCCTCACGCCACACGAAGGTGCATCGTAAAGGTCCCTTCGAACTCACCCTTGGCGAGCCCTCGTTCGGTGAAACGTCCACCGGCCCCCTCCCCGCCCGACCTTCACGCATGACCGTCGCCTTGGCCGCCCTGGCCACCAGCGGCCACCTCGCCACGCCGCCCGTCGGACCACCCCGTCGGCCGGCGCCGTCGGTCACGGCCCGAGTCGCGGCCTGCCGCTGCGCTCGGGTGCGCCTTGGCAGGACGGTAGTTGCTTCCAGACGGTGATCGACGGGTGTCCGCGGAAACAGCACCCGACGCCGCCGTTTCCGCCGTGGTTTCCCGAGTACGGTTGTACACCCCGACGCGCGCCCGGCACGCCACCGTCCCGGGTCGCCGCAGTGGTCGAGGCGGTCGGGCATGTCGCCGCCGCACAACGTGTCGAGGACGACGGTCGCGGTCGAACCCACACCGCACCCGCAGAGGACTCGACATCACACGGTGAATGCGTTTCGCGCTGTTCGAGCCCGATACCGCCGCTTGCAGGCACGTGACAACGAGACCGCCGTCGTGCATGTCAAGAGGAGGCCGATGCTCATGGGCAGGAACTCCGCGGCCCATCCGTCGTAGTGCGAACCGCCGCCCTCGGGCGGGGGCGCTCCGATGGATGCGAGGGACGGCAGTGGGATCAGCACCATGCCGCCGAGGCCCAGGACCAACCGGCCCACGGCCGACATCAGACGCTGTCTCGGCGTGCGGGCGCAGATCGTTGCGTAGAACGCCAGAAACATTGCGAACCCGTATGCCGGCAGCGCGGAGTAGGCCATCCACTGGGTGATGTGCACCCGCCATCCCTCCGGGGGTGTTTGCATGAATCCGAGCAGCCCCGGAAGCCCCCAGACGGCCAGGGCGGTTCCGAAGACCCGCCATTCGATCCCGCCCGGGGACGGCCCGAACCTCCGCAGCACAGCCACCGCACAACAGGCGGCGAACAGTCCGAAAAGAAGACCCTCCAACGCCCCGTAGCACGTCTGCCGCCAGGCAGTCGACGGCGGAAAACCCCCGTGCGCGCCCCGCCAGGCTCCCGACGCACCCCACGCGACCGCCCCGATCACCATGCCGACGGACCGCAAGCCCCCTGCCCGCACGTCTCTTCGCACCAGCACCACCAACGCCGCCCCCTCGCCCGGTCACGACACCACAGGGCCTTGCCGCCGAGCACGATCATGTCAAGTCACCGGGCAGCCCCAATCGTCGACCTCCTGCGACCGACACAACACCGAAACACGTGGTCGAACGCACCGGACCGACACCACGCCAAGCATGGCCGACCCCACCGAGATCCGCCCCGAACCCGGCCCGGACGAACTGCGCGCCCTCGTGCCCGAAAGCGATCACCGAGCCCCAGGACCACCGGCCACGGCGTCGAGTTCGCGGGCTGCCGCTCCATGCCCGAAGGTGTCGGTCGCGGTACCACGCCTGTTGCTCGACGACGGCCGCGTCGGCGCTCGTGACGAGGGTGGCGGTGGGGCCGAAGTCGTGGATGGCGGGGCGTCCTTGCCCGTCCCGGCAGCGCCACGCAGCTTCCACCTTGTCCCACAGGCGTCGCGGCCCGCTTTGCAGAGTGTTGGGGGTATGCCCGGGGCGAACCTGTCGAGGGACAGTAGGAGTTCCCCGCTCGCGGACGGTTGATCTCCCCACTGGCGGACGTTGAAAGTCCCCGGCGGACAGTTGATCGCCCCCCTCGTTGGTTCAGCCGAGCGGGACGACGCCTCGTCCGGTGGTGGCCTCGGCAAGGCGGTGGCTGTCGCCCTGCGTGACGACGACGTGGGCGTGGTGCAGGAGGCGGTCGACGGTCGCGGTGGCGAGGGTCTTGGGCATGATCTCGTCGAACCCAGACGGATGAAGGTTGCTGCTCACGGCCAGACTTCGCCGTTCGTAAGCGGCATCGACCAGGCGGTAGAAACCCTCGGCGGCGTCCGGTGAGACGGGCAGGAGCCCGATGTCGTCAACGACGATCAGATTCCAGGGTCCGCAGTGCGGACTGCGTCGGGATGGGGATCGAAGACGCTTCCTCGTTCCAGATGTGGAAGGTCTTGCCGGTCGGGAAGGCCGCGCGGGTGCAGCGGGTGCGGAGGTTGGCAGCGTCGCGGCCAGCCGCCTCTTCGGCCGGCAGAGCCCGGACGATCTCTGCCGGGTCCCAGCGCTGGGCCTTCGCCGTGGCGATGATCTCGGCCATCGCCCGGCGGATGTGCGGCAGCTTCAACCTGGGTCAGTGCGATCGCCTCGTCGAACGCGGCGCCGGACGTCGCGGCGGCCGCCGAGGCCGGCGCTTGGATGCGGGGCCGCGTCGCGGCCAGTAGGGCGGAATTGTCGTTCATGAAACAGGTGCTCTTGCCAGGTCGGGGCCGACGCGGGATGCCCGTCGACCGAGGTGGTGGGGTTGCTGTCGTGGGGGCCGGATAGGTTGCCCGGATGACTGACACGGACCCGCTGGTGCCCGTCCTCGCCGGACTCGTCGTCGACGTCGTCTGGTTCCTCGACAGCTGCGAGGACGACGAGGTCGACCCCGACTCCGCGGTGAAGATGACGGAGAGCGTCGCCTGGGTACTGGGGCGACTGCCGCTGGACCAGCGCGACCGGTTCCTGAAGGTCCTCGCGGACCTGGCCGAGGCCGAGGAGAACCCGGGGCGGCAGGAGTTTCTGGAGTCCTTCCCGTTCTCCTGCGGCCTGGTCGAAGAGGGGCCCGAGGGCTCAGGTCGAGCCGAAGCCTGACCAGGCGGAGGTGCCCGGCTGCAGGCTGTGGGTCTCGCTTCGGCGGATCGGCTCCGTGCGGTCGTGCTCGCCTTGGTGGTCCAGGATCGACAGCAGGTCGCCCTCGGCGAAGCGTCCCACTGTCGCCGCAGTGCCGAGCGCGCCCGATCGACGTCGGCGGTCCCGTAGAGCTTGGCGAGCGCGACTGCGTCGGCCATCTTCGCCCTGATCCGGCGAACGCCGGTCGCCGCGGCCTCAACCAGCCAGGCCGCCGCCCCCGGTCCGATCGCCAGGAACTGGGCCTCGGCCGGGTTGGTCGGCTTCGGGGTGCGCTCGCCGCGCGGGGCGTCGGGGTAGTGCTCGTCGGCGATCCGCGGACTGCCCGGCCTCGAGCGCGGGTGGCGGGCGACCTCGACCGCGCTGCCCGCGGCCATTGCGGTCACGATCAGCTCGTCGCCGTGGAAGCGGACCCAGACCCGCTCGTCGACGAGCTGGTGCGGGACCGAGTAGCGGACCGCGAGTACCCCGCGATCCGTGCGCGGCGCGCGAGGATGAGCCCCGAGCGGCGTCGTGCGGCGGGCGATGTCGTCGACACGATTGCCCGCCGCGACCCGTGCGCCGCGCCGGCCGCCGAACCCGAACCGGTCGATCCCGGGGACGGCATCCTCGTGGTGGACGACGACACGACCCTGTACGTCTTCCTCCCACTTCGTGCGGCTTGCGACACCCGGGCCCTTGTCGCGCGCTTCGGGTCCACCGTATGAGCGTCGTCGCGGGGGCGGAACGAGGTCGATTACTGGTCGTCCTTGAGGGCCGCGGTCATCTGCTCGTCGAGCTTGCGGACGTGGTCGCGGTAGGAGTGGAGGGTGGCGTTGACGTCCTTCAACTGCCAGTTCTCGTCGACGTCGTCGTCGGTGGTGACGAGTTCGAGGTGGTCTTCGAGCGGGCGCATGTGCAGGCCCTGCAGAACGGTCAGGAGTTGCGCGGCACCCTTGTTGCCGCCGCGGGTGCCGTACGTGGCGACGGTGGCGGGCTTGTCGTGCCATTCGTGGTACAGGAAGTCGAGGGCGTTCTTCAGGGCTGCGGGGTAGCCCCAGTTGTACTGGGGGAAGACGAACACGAAGCCGCTGTATGAGCTGACGGTGCGGCTCCATGCCCGGGTGTGTTCGTGTGCGTACTGCTGGAGGGCGGCCTTGAGGGGCTCGTCCAGCAGGGGCAGGCCGACCTGGGCCAGGTCGAGCAGCTCGTAGTGCAGCGGGCTGGTCTCCTGCGCGACGTCGCGGATCCAGGTGGCGATGTCGGGGCAGATGCGTGCGGGACGGGTGCTGCCGATGACCACCGCGATGCGGTCGCCCGCCTGTTCGGGGCCAGGTCGGGCGGTCTGCGTGTCGTTGGTGCTGGTCACTTGCGGCCTTCCCGGTCACGTGGTCGATCCCGTTGCACCCATATTCCCATCGATGGACGGGCCTCGACGTCGCCGGCACCCCGGTCGTCGCGCGTACGCCGGCCATGTCGGCTCCAGCGCGCACCGGTGCGATCACCTCGTGCCCCGGCCCCGTGACCGTGGCAGGCACCGGGTTTCGCATCCCCGTCCACGGCCGCAGCGGACACGGCTCCGCGCTCCACCGGGCCGCCGACCCGGTCCCGGCCGCCGCCGAGATCGTCACCGCCCTGCAGGTCCTGGTCACCCGCACCACCGACGCCTTCGAACCGGTCACCCTCAGCGTCGGCGTCCTGCGCGCCGGCACCATCGCGCCGTCGTCCACCGCCACGTCCGTCAACGCGCCCGGCGCGAACGCCGGATCGACCAGGCCCAGCCGCGCGGCAGCGCTGTCCGCGAGCAGGTCGGTGACCTGCGGCGCGACCGTGCCGTCTACAACCTCGGCGAGAGCGTGCACACGACGATCCCGAACTCGTCCGTCTGGGCGGCCGGTCTGTGGATCACCATCCTGAATTACGTCTACGGCCTCGGTGGGCCGGCTGTTCGAATGCAGGGCCGGCCCATGCTCCGTGTTCTCGCGGGTCGACGCGGCACCGACCATGGATTCACCTCGAACGGCAGTTGGCTGCGACACGGCTTCGACGCGCTCGACGTGGAACCCGGCCACCGGGTGCTGGAGTCGGGTGCGGGACCGGCTGGAACGCCGCCCTGATCGCGCACCGCGTCGGCCCCGCCGGCCACCTCACCAGTGTGGAGGCCGCCCCCGAGCTGGCGGCCGGTGTTCGCGCGGCCCTGGCCCGTGCGGGCCTCGACAAGGCGGTCACGGTCGTCGTCGGTGACGGTGCCCAAGGCCACCGCGACAGCGCGGCATACGACCGCGTGATCGCCACCTACGCCGTCGACCCACGTCCCCTGGACGTGGGTCGAGCGGCTGCGCCCGGGTGGCGATCTGGGTTTCCCCTGGGGCCGGTTGGGGCATTTCGCCGTGACCGTCGGCGCTGACGGCCGCTCGGCGACAGTTCATGCCGGCCTGCGGCATCGCCCCTGTCCCGGAGTTCGACGAGGTCTGCGCCGGCCGCGCCGCGGACGACGAACGCTTCCTCGCCCGCGACGTGGCACCGTTGCACACCGACCGCGACCTGTTGTGGGCGTTGCGCGTCGCGCTGCCCGATGTCGTCTACGCCACGGACACCGACGAGGACGGTGTGACGTGTGGGTTCGCGACGACGCCGGATCGTGGGCGGTGGCGACCACGTTGCCCGACGGCCGGGTCCGCGCGAGTCAAGGCGGTGCGCGGTGCCGTTTCGCGTGTCCGGCCATCGGCTGTGTGGTGACGCCCGGGCCGTGCGGTGACCTGCGCGGGCAACACGAATCCGGTACCTCTCCGGTGACATCCCGGATCGAGGCACCGGGCTTTTCCCCGGGTGGCCGAGGCGGCCGGTGAGGGCGTGCGGCCACCGATGATGATCACCGTCGACGGGGGCCGAGGATTTTTCTCATGCCTGCTGTCCGGTGGTGAAGAAGTCGGCCAGGACGGGGGCGAGGGGTTCCGGGTGGATGTCGTGTTCCTGGCCGGGGAAGACGTGGAGGGCGAAGTTGTCGGCCAGTGCGGCGAGTTCCCGTGCCCCGGCCAGCATCTGGGGTGCGCCCGCGTCCCCGCTGCCGACGAGGACGGGCACGGTCACCGACTGCCAGCGGTCGGCGGGCAGTGGCCGGCCGGACATGGTGTCGCCCATGACCTGGCCGTCGTAGGGCAGGGTGCGGGCGGTGGCCTCCATGCCGGCCCAGAAGGGGGCCTGCCGCATTCCGGCGACGGCTTCGGCGGGCATGCCGACGGCCGCGGTCATGAAGTAGGCCACGGCATCTCCGTACGCGCCCTGCTTGACGAGTTTCGTCAGGTGGGCGACGTAGTCGGCGGGCAGCGGCGGGCGGCTGTCGTCGGTGATGAAGGGCGGTTCGTACAGGGCCAGGCGGGAGACGGCACTGCCTCGGGCCGCGGCCTCCAGTGCCAGTACGGCACCGGAGGACATGCCGAAGACCATCGCCTCGCCGCCCACGCGCTCGATCAGCGCGTCCAGGTCCTCGACCTCGCGCTGCACGTCGTACTCCGGGCCGTCCCCGCTGTCGCCGCGGCCGCGGCGGTCGTACGTGATCACCGTGAAGTGCTCGGCCAGCACAGCGGCGAGTCCGGCAAAAGCACCGCGCGTCATGAACGCACCGCCGACGAGAACGACGGTGGGGCCCGAGCCCTGCTGCTCGTACGCGATGGCCGTGCCGTCGGCGGAGAACACCTTGTCCATGAGGAACCACTCCAGATTTCTACGCGGTACGCGGGGTCGAAAGCCCCCGAGTGCTCGGAACTGGACGGTACAGTACCCAAACGAGTACTGGTCGGTCCAGTACTCTCCAGGAGAGCCGAGACGGATGAGAGGGAGTGGACGATGGACAGTCGTTCCGTGCGCAAACACGAGGCGATCCTGGAGGCAGCGACCAGCGTTTTCCTGGACAAGGGGTACTCGGGGACGAGCATGGACGACATCGCGAAACTGGCCGCGGTGTCCAAGCAGACCGTCTACAAACACTTCTCCGACAAGGAGAAGCTCTTCGCCGAGATCGTTCTGGCCACCACCGAACGCATCGACAACCTGGTCGACTCGGTGGCCGACGTCCCAGCCGACGCCGACGACCTGGAAGAGAACCTGACCCGCCTCGCCCACCGACTCCTGACGACCCTCACCCAACCCCCGGTGATCCAACTGCGCCGCCTGATCATCGCCAACGCGGACACCTTCCCCGAACTGGGCGCCACCTGGTACGAACAAGGCTTCGAGCGCGTCCTGGTCACACTGGCAGTCACCTTCCGACGCCTCACCGACCAAGGACTCCTCAAGACCGACGACCCGATGCTGGCCGCCCACCACTTCGCCGGCCTGCTGCTGTGGATCCCGGTGAACCAGGCCATGTTCCGCGGCAACACCCGCAACACCGAGGCCGACCTCGACCGCTACGCCGCCGCCGGAATCCGCACCTTCCTCGCCGCCTACCGCTCACCGGGCGAAGCTCCGTCTCCCGTCTCCCGACCCCCTGCGCCCGAGTCCGGTCGCCGGTGACGAGTTCGCCCCTCGCGTGACCGGGGCGGGCGGTGCGGCAGCGCGTACCGGCCGGGTGGTCCGCGCCTGAGTCGGATCACGGGTGGCCCGTTGTCGCCCGGCGCCGGGTCCTCGCACAGCGGCAGACCGCTTCGTGGACCAGTCGCGCAATCGGACGCGCCGCTTCTGTGCCAATGCGTGCGCGAGCCGGACCACGGTCGCGGCGCATCGGGCGCGAGCGGCGAAGAACCGTTAGGTCGTTTCCGGTGGATCGGTTCGGTTCGGCCGACGCCCCCGGGCGAACAGGTGTCACCAGGCCACGGCGGTCTTCCAGATCGTGTAGAAGATCCCGTCCGCGGCGCGGTCGAGGGCCGTCGGGTTGATGTTGGTGGTCGTGTCGCAGGACGAGTGGTGGCACGCGTCGAAGGGGCGGTTCGCGGTTCCGCCCCACTTGGCCGCCTGTGCCGACGACTTGATGCCGCGGGTGCCCGTCGTATACCCGGACGTGGGTATGCCGGCCTCCCGGAAGGGCACGTTGTCGGAACGGCCGAATCCCTCGATGTTCTCCTCGGGGTACAGGTTCAGGGCGTTCCAGTACTGCCTCAGGGGCGCGGCCGTGGGCGACGAGACGCCGTCGACGAAGTAGCCGGCGTTGGTCGACCCGACGGCGTCGATGTTGTAGTAGGCGGTGATCGCGGCACGCTGGGACGCGGTGAGCGATTGCACGTACGACTTGGATCCATCGAAGCCCTGTTCGGTACCCGGCCACCAGATGAACCGCACACTCTCGGCCATGGCCGGGTCGGCCTGGGCCAGGGCGAGCGCGTTCTCCAGGAGGACGGCGGCACCGGAGCCGTTGTCGTTGATGCCGGGTCCGCCGAAGTCGTTGTCGAGATGGGCGCCGAACACGACGACCCGACGGTCCTCCGGGGCGTCCGGCGGCGGGGCCGGCCATTCGGCGGTCAGGTACGTGGCGGAGCGAACGCAGGGGACGCAGATCCGCTGTCGGACACTGATGCCCGCGCTCTGCAGCCTGCTCTGGATGTAGTCGCGCGACGCGTTGTATCCGTTGGTTCCGGTCACGCGATTGTTGCCGTACTGGGCGGCTATCGCCTGGAGTCGGGCCAGGTGCGACTGGACTTGGGCGACGTTGATGTCCGGTGGCGAGGTCCCGGCCGCCGGCGCCGACGCGGCGGCGGTTGGTGTGGTCATCGAGACCACCAGGGCGGCGACCGCTGCCGTGACGGTCGCGATCGTCTGCGTTCTGCGGTTCATCGAGGCTCCTCGAAGTGGAAGACGTACCTCGATCACGATTCCGGCCGGAGGTGGGCATCGGAAGCGTGCCCGAGCCGAGACCAGGCTCGCACCGGGCGCGTGGCTCCCGCAGGACACCCGGTACGGCCGGCAAGAATCGGCACACCCCTACTCCGGGCGCGCCTCGACATCCGTCGGGGTCCCGGAGCACGTTCCCGTCGAGACACCGGCGTCCCCGGGGGTGTGGGGGACGTGGAGTCGTCCCGAACTCCGAGCAACCCGGGCGGGATTCGTACGAGACCATGGGCCCCGACGGCCGACAGCCGCGGCCCGGATGTCCGCGATCGTGTCTTCGGCGTCAGTCCCAGACCAGGGACACGACTCGGTGGCCTTCGGGGTTGTCGGGAAGATCCGTGAACCGGTCGAGCCGGTGGACGAATCCTTCGATCACCCCGTCGGCGCACAAGGATTCGTGATCCACGCGGCGTTCGATCTCCCACGTCTCGGCGCTCGTGCAGAGGGCGACGGCCTCGGCCATGATGTCGTCGCGACAGACGAGGTCGTCGTGCGGTTCCACACGGATCCACGCGACGTCGGGCGCCTCCTGGAGAACGCGCAACCGTCGGTGGATCTCCGCCAGTTCGGGGCGCCCATCGGCGGGCCGGTCCGCCTCCCATCGGTTGGGGGCGAGGGAGTCCTGCGCGTCGTTGCCGACGAAGAACTCGTCGAGTGTGAGCAGCGGGAGCGCTCCGCAGCCGGATCCCCGGGACCTCGCTGCGGACCACGTCGTGCGCGGCGGACAGGTCGTCGATCGTCTGCGTCCGGCTGTCGCCGGCGTACGCGACCACCGCCATCACACGGCCGTCGTACGCGCGCAGGGCGCGGCGAAGCGCGGCCAGGTCGTACCGGTAGTCGGTCACCGGGACTTCGAGCAGGGCGTCGCCGCAGCCGAGCCATCCCAGGGCGCCCTTGACGCTGTACTGGCCGATCCCGGCGGGGACGACGAGCTTGAATCGGCCCGGGTCGCGGACGCCCTCGCGCATGGTGCCGGGTGCGGCGTGATCGCGCGCGAGCATCATTGCCACAGCGTTGCTGCCCGAGCCGCCCTGGGTCAGGACGCCGCCCACGTCCCACACGTGGAGGCGCACGGCTCGACCCCGCGCCCTGCCGCAGCCGGTCGACATCAAGACAGCGGCTTCGCCCGGCACCATGTTTGCAGCCCGGTCAGAATCCAGGACAGATGTGCTTGCGGACGACGGCCAACACGAGCTTGGCTTTCGCAGCGCCCATCGGTCCGTTCGGCGTGGTGAACCGCTGGTCGACGAGTTCGATCAGCTTCGGGTCGTCGCCGGGCCACTGCTTGATCGAGGTGCATTGGTCGCGCCCGCGGCTGACGGCGCGGTCTGCCTTGCCGTTGACGATGGCCGGGTCGATGGCGTCAAGGTCGGCCACGTACTTGGCTTGGGTGGCTGCGTCGGGCTTGGGGACGGCAACTGCTGCACCGGGTGCCGCGGCTGTGGTTGTACCGGCTTCGGCCTTCGTGGTCGGCGCAGCAGGGCTGCTTGCCTTGGGCGTGTCCGGGGTGACCGTGGCGGGTCCCGCGGCTTTGACCTTGTTGGTCTTGTCGTCGTCTCCGTTGCCGCTGCAGCCGGTGGCGAACAGGACCGCCGCCGCCAGGGTTGCTGCGGCGGCGTGTCGGGTGATGCGCTGCACTGTGCCCCCAGAGTGTGTGTTCCCTGGTAGACCGGCGGCGCGGTCGGAAGGTTGTACGGCGGTGCCGGATCGGGCTCGCCGATGCACCGCCTGGTCGAGGCGGCAACCGAAGCACGACGCGTCTGGAACGCTCGGAGCCCTGGGCGCACTTCGGCCGCGACGTCGCTGTTCAGGTTGTCGGCAGCTTGATTGCGGTGGGCCTGTTGGGTCTGGTCGCGTACCTGTTGGCCAGGTAGGCCGGACGCACGACGGCCCCGAGTCGGGTCGGCTCGGGGCCGTCGGTGGTGTATGGGTATGCCAATTACACGGGCTGTGGACCACCGACTCCGGGGCTGCCGGCCGTGTCGTGCAAGATTTCTACGGATAGACCGTCCCGTACCACCTCTGATTTTCGCCGCCATGGCACGTCCACTGTCCGGCTGCGTCACCGTCTCCGGTTCCCCAGGAAAGGATTTCGAGACATTTATCAGAATTTGCGTTGACTATATCTTCACCATCTGAATTATGTGGAATTGCACGCCATTCTTGAGTTCGTGATCCATTGCACTCCCACTGGCCTGCCGGGGCGCCGTCGTCCGTCCGGTCGCCGCGAATCTCCAGACACAATCCGGAATTGACGTTTACGAGCGTGTAGTACCCGTTGGGGCCGTACTTTGCTATCCAATTCTGTGTATGCGAGTGGTTGCATTCCCACTGGCCTGCCGGGGCGCCGTTGTCCGTCCGGTCGCCGCGAATCTCCAGGCATCTTTGTGAAAAAACATTCTTGAACGTATGCGTTTTCCACACGATGATTGGGGCGGTGCCACCGGGGGCTGGGTCGGCGGTGGAGGGCGTGGCCATCATGGTTGTGGCCAAGGCGAGAGCACCCATTGCGCCAAGCGGGGCCCGCAAGAATCTGATTGACGGCATCGTGAAGTCTCCTTGGGTCAGATCAGATCCTTTACCAGGCAATACATGCGCGATAGTGCCATCTCAGCCAACTGGCTGTGACAGTCAGCCGGAGCCGGGTCCGGCGCGGATGCGGTCCTGCTCTGCCCTGCAAGAACAGTGACAGTGAGCTGCCGGCCCACGTGCCCTCCTGCGGCCGGAGAGGCCGGAGAGGCCGGACAGGCAGGACCGGGACATCAACCCCCGCACGGCGCAGCTCACTTCTTGGACCAGGTCGGGGACGCGGCCCGTGCGCGGCGCCCCGTCGCGAAACCAGGGGTGGCACGATCGCCCCGGGCCGACCGCACCGGGCGGCCCTTGAGCCCGACCCGAAACCGGCTCGAGGAGCCCACCGCCACGCAACGGGTCCCGCCGGCGGCCGAGTTTCGGGACCTTGAGGCCGAGGCGTTCGACGAGGATCGCCGGGCGTTGGAGGTAAGGGACGTCCAACAGTGATCGGCCTTCGAGCCACCTTACGTCGAACAGCAAGGTGAACAAGTTTGTGGATTCCCGTGCTCGAACGAGGATGAACCCGTGCGCGCGGGATCCGATGACGTGATTCGCGGGGCGGGTTCGAGGCCATGGATCGTTCGCTCGCGGGCCGCCCGTTGCACACCGATGGCGCGCTGCCCGAGAGGAATCCGGCCTGCGGGAACGGCGTCGGTCGCGACGGGTCGCCGGTCGTCCCGCCGGGTTGAGACAGGGAAACTCAGGCCGATCACGGGCCCAACCGCGCTCCGGCAGCGGCCCGTAGCGCTGGTGTCTCCATCGGGTCGTCGCGGAGTACGGCGATACGGTGCAGGGTCTGCGGGTGGCGGGGTGCCGAGGCGATGGCCGGCAGCCGTGCCCGTTCCTCACAGTCCCCGAGCGACTCGGTGTATGCGTCGTCCAAGCCGGACGGGTCGATCGCGGCGATCGCTTTCAGGTAGTCGGCGCGCTCGTACGAGTGCGGGGTGTGCCGCCAGTAGCGCCAGAGGACGGGCACGGCGTCGGCGGCTTCGGGGCCGAAGCGGGCCAGTCTCTTCGCCGTGGTGTCGGGACCGCACCAGGCGCGGGCCTTCCACTGTTCGGTGAGTTCGGCCACGAGCCCCGGTAGCGCCCTCGGGCCCGGGGTGGTCGGCCGGCACGTCCGTCCCCCGCCGGGCCGGCCACTCCCGCCGTCCACGGCCCACCCCCGTGCCGCCGGCACGGCGAGGGATCCGAGGCGGTCGACCGCCCGCCGGAGCAGGGGCAGGGGTCGGCGGCCGTCCGGGGTTCCGAGCGAGGGCACGAGCGGGATCAACCGCTCGGCCGGCTCCCGCCCGGCCAGGGCACGCAGCGCATCGATCTTCACGTCGAACTCCGTGCCGTCGGCGGCCGGCAGGGCCGGCAGCTGCTCGTCGCTCAGCCCGCCAAGGGACGGCCGCGGAGGAAATCGCCGGCCCGGCACCCCGATCCCGAAGCGGCTCCACGGCTGCAAAGACGACCACGGAACATGCACCTCCCCGCTCCAGCGTGTCGTGGCAGGCGTAGGACAGGGTGCGGGACGTCTCGTCGTGATAGCTCATCACGCCTGACCCTGCCTGCCTGGGGGCGCGGTTGTCATGTGAGATCGGCCCGAGCCACGGGACGCAGTCGTCTCAGCGGCTCGGGGCGCCGGGCCACTCTGCGTCTCCTGCGGTCCATTTGAACTGAACCGGCTGCCCCGCCGCCTATTCCGCACGACCGAATTCCGAACCTACCGACACTCGGCTACGTGTGGGTCGCCCGGCCGTGGATCACCGCACGCGCGGGAGGGCTTTGTCGGGATGGGCGGCCCGCACGTACTTCACCGCCGTACCCGTGTGGATACCGCGCGTCATCGAAGGCCGAGTTCGGCTCCCGTCTCGTCGCTGCCGGTCCGGGCGCGTAGGGCGCGGATGGACCAGTCGAGTACCGGGTGCAGGCTTTGTGGGGCGGGCCAGCCGTTGATCGTTGCCAGCAGTGCGAGGTATCGCTCCCTGCGGGGGTCGTCGATGTGTTCCAAGCGGGACAGGAGTCGCCGTCGGGACTCGGCGTCGTCCCGGGCGTCGAGGAGATGTGCGCAGCGGGTCACAAGGGTCGAGACGATCTCATCGGCCTGTGGCGAGGTGGGTTCGACGCCGCCCGCCACGACCGGGGCGATCCGGTCGCGGACGATCGCGGCCAAGGTGTTGTGTGGGGTGGGCGGAGCCCCCTCGGTGTGCGTGGCCGCCTCGTCCTGGACCATCCGTTGCATCCGGACCCGGAAGTCCGGGTCCTGGGAGAGTTCGGCCAGTTCGACCCACGCCCGGACCTGCTCCACCTCGGGGTTGTCGGGCAGTTCCGGAGTCATCGAGCGCATGATCCCCGCGAACATCGGTGCATTGCGCACATCGGCGAAGGCGGCGTGAAGGAACTCGTCGATCAGTCGCCGGCGTTCGGCTTCGGACAGGGTGGCCAGACGGTGCATCAGATGTGTCTCCTCAAGGGTGGCTCCGCGTGTGGCCACAGCGCTCAGCACCGCGCGCCGCAGCCGCAGGATCCGGATCTGCACCTCCAGCGCCTCGGCATGTGCCGCGGCGACCTCCGACAGCGCGAGTTCCCGGTCCACGACCTTGCGGATGGCCGCGAGATCCAGTCCCAGATCGCGCAGGGTCCGCACCAGGTCCAGGCGTGCGACGGCACCGTCGTCGTACCGGCGGTAGCCGGCCGGGCTGCGGTCGACGGGAGGCAGCAGTCCGCAGTCCGAGTAGAACCGGACGGTTTTGACCGTGGCACCGGTGCGCCGGGCCAATTCGCCGATCGAGTAGAGCGTGTGGCCGTTCATACCCCCACCTTCGGGTCTCCCCCTGCCGGAGACTCAACCCCGGTCACGACTGAGAAGGATGTTCCCGGACGGGTACGCAGCCCGGTGACGTCGTGCCCCCGACACACACGGCGCCGGCGGTCCGGGCTGCGTTGCCTCAAGGGATCGCGCTGTGGCGCGGCGCGCGGCGGAGGGGTCCCGGCTCTTCGAGCGCGGCTGTGCCGATGCGAACGTTGGTGAGGTGGTGGGTGACGAGGATCCTGGTGCGTCCTTCGGTGAGCCGGCGGAGACCATTCGTGGCCGAGACGTCCCACGGCGGCGACTGCGGCCGCCCACCCGCACCCGCACCCGCACCCGATGTCCCCGGGCCACGGCCGGGACGGCGTTCCGGCCGCGCCGGACGACCTCGTCCCGGCGCTGCTCGCCAAGGACCCCGACCACCGTCCCGCGTCCGCGGCCGAGGTCCACCGCCGACTCCGCGAACTCCCCACCACGCCCGGCACTTCCGAGGCCGTCACCCGTGTGCCCGTCGTCACGGACCACGACGCGGCGGCGATGGGATCCGACGCGCCGCTCGTGCTCGCCCCGCCGTTCCGGTTCGCGGTTCCCTCGGTGCGACCACTGTCCGATCCGGTGACCGGCGACGAGGTCGGATCCCTTGCGCCGGGGGAGTGGTTCCTGGCCGTGGCGTCGCACGAACGCGGATTCCTGGCGGCGAGCACCATGTGGCGGGCGGCGCCGAGCCGAACCTGGTAGACGTGCCCACACGACACCCGGCGCGAACTGGTCCACCACGGCCCGGATACGCACCTACACCGCAGGCGAGGCGATCCCCACCCCCGACGAACCGGCCCGCTGCGCCGTCGCATGGGCGACCGCGCAGGCCGCCGGCGCTCACCGGGCCGGGACGCAACGTGCCGCGAAGGCGTCGCACATCCCGCGAAGAGGCCGCTTGCGACCGGGTGTTCGGTCAGTTCGGGAGGAGGGACTCCAAGGGCACCCGGGTATCGGCCAAGCGGGCCGGGTCGAGGGTCGCGCCGGAGCGGATGAGGGCCTGGACGGGTTCGACCACGTCCCAGACGTTGACGTTCATGCCCGCCAGGACCCGGTCGCCGGACAGCCAGAAGGCGACGAACTCGCGCGCGGCGGGGTCGCCGCGGAAGACGACCCGGTCGTAGCCGTCGGGTTCGACGTATCCGGTGTACTCCATGCCCAGGTCGTACTGGTCGGTGAAGAAGTACGGCAGTCGGTCGTAGACCGCGTCCTGGCCGAGCATCGCCCGGGCCGCGGTCTGCGGCTGGTTCAGCGCGTTGGCCCAGTGCTCGACTCGGATGTGCCGTCCCAACAGCGGATGGTGGGCGTTGGCGACGTCGCCGGCGGCATAGACGTCGGGGGCGGAGGTACGCAGGTGTTCGTCGGTGACGATGCCGTTGTCGACCGCGAGCCCCGCCGCATCGGCCAGGCGGGTGTCGGGGGTGACGCCGATCCCGACGACGACCGCGTCCGCCTCGATCCGGGTGCCGTCCGTGAGCAGGACGGCGTTCGCCGTGCCGGAGCCGCCGCTGATCTCGGCGACTTCGACGCCGAGCCGAAGGTCCACACCGTGATCGCGGTGCAGCTCGGCGAAGACCCGTGCCGCTTCCGGGCCGAGGGCCCGTAGCAGCGGTAGTTCCGCGCTTTCGAGCACCGCCACTTCGGCGCCCGCCGCGCGCGCGGCGGCAGCCGCCTCCAGGCCGATCCAGCCGGCCCCGATGACGACGATCCCGGCCCCGGGCCGGAACACGGCCTTGAGCCGGTCGCTGTCCTCCAGCCTCCGCAGGTACAGCACCCCGTCCAGCTCCGCGCCGGGAACCCGCAGCCGCCGCGGCGAGGCGCCGGTGGTCAGGAGCAGCGCGGCGTAGTCGAGCCGGCTGCCGTCGCCGAGGGTCAGCCGGTGCGCGGCGGGATCGAGGGCGGTGGCCGTCGTGTCCAGGCGCAGGTCGATCCCATGGTCGGCGTACCATCCCTCCGGGTGGACGTACGCTTTCGCGCGCTCCTCCTTCCCGAGCAGGTAGCCCTTGGACAGGGGCGGGCGCTCGTACGGGCGCTCCCGCTCGTCGCCGATCAGCACCAGCGGGCCATCGAAGCCCTGTTCCCGGAGTGTCTGCGCGGCCTTCGCCCCGCCCAGCCCCGCTCCGACGATCACATGGGCACGGTTCACGGTCATGCGCTCTTCCTCCTACATTGGTTCCCGCACCGGTCCGGCCACGGGGATGGGGACGGGGCGGGCGCGGATCCGAACGGACAGCTCCGACACCAACGCTTTCCCCGTCGAACGCGTCGAGGGGACCTCGCACACGGGGGATTCGGTAACCGAACCCCGCCATCCTCACCCGCCCTCGGCATCCGCCTGCGGGTCCGAGCGCCCTCACGACCCGCGAACCACCCGAACGGCCCACCTCCGGGAACCCTCCATCACGCAGCCGGCTTCCTGCCGGTCGAAGGCGGGGACCTCTGTCGGTACGGCCGGCCGATGCCGGCCATGACGACGCCGGCCGCCGGCACCGGGGCCTCGCACGCACCCGTGGATCGCTCCCGAGCGCCGATCGATTGCGCGGCGCGCTCGGTTCAGTCCCGGTGCTGCCCTGTTCACCCTGATGCGGACGAAAGCGGATCGAGCGGGACCGCACCGTCAACCCGGTCGACGCCAGGACCAGTTCACGGTCCGCAGCCGGCACTGGCCGACTTCGCGAACTCCATGCCGACAAGGCTTGCGACATCTCCACTCTGCGGGAGAAGAGTCGACGGTGGCGCAGACCGCAGACCGCAGACCGCAGACTGGTCGGCCCGCCGGCCGCGTTACGCTCTGCGGGCAGGCCCTCGGTCCCTGTCGGTGGGGGTCTCTACACTGTGCGTAATGACACTCGGTCCAGCCCTTCCGCTTCCCCACCCGGCTCTCCCCTCTCTGCTCCGCTCCGATCGCGCGGTGGCAACACCACCGACCCGAACCGGCGTTCGCCGCCGGGTGGGGGTGTCGCGATGAGCGACGCGCAAGACGTCGTGGGTGCGGGGGTGCCGGTACCGCACTCTCGGGTGGGTGCGCAGCAGGGTGTGTTGAACATCGTGGGCGCCCATCTGTACGCGGAGGACGCCCGGGGCCGGATCCTGCTCGGACTGCGGCATCCCGATTCCGTCTACGCGCCCTCGACCCATCACTTCCTGGCCGGTCACTGCGAGCAGGAGTCCGCCGTCGCGTGCCTGGTGCGCGAGGCCCGGGAGGAGGCCGGACTGGTGATCGACGCCGACGACGTCGAGTTCGCGCACGCCGTGCACCTCGTGGATCCGCCGGGGACTCGACCACGGATGCAACTGATCTTCCGAGCACGGCGGTGGACGGGTACGCCGACGATCCTCGAACCGGACAAGTGCGTCGGCTGGGGCTGGTGGTACCCCCACGACCTGCCCGACCCGATCGTCCCCTACACACGCGCCGCGATCGAAGCCATCCAGGCGGGCCACCTGTACACCGAGATCGGCTGGACGTAACCCGAGCGCGGCCCGAATCCCTCCTGGACGAACTCCTGCATTTCGACGGGGATTTGCGTCACCCGCCGGGCGGGGAGTCGTGCCCGGCGGGGAGCGGCGGCCAACGGCGGTCGGTGAGCACGGGACCGCCTGTGGGGCGTCAACGGCCGCTGCAAGGGCACCGCCGACGCCGGGCCGCGCCGAAGTCGATCCGCGCCGCCCGACCCGACGGCGCCCCGATCCACATCGTCCCGGACAACCTCTCCGCCCACACCGGCGCCGACATCCGCCGCCGGGCGAAGAGAACAAGGTCGAGCCGTGCTTCACCCCGACCTACGCATCCCGGGCCAACCCGATCGAGGCCCGCTTCGGCCCGCTGCGGCAGTTCACCCCGGCCAACTCCCGCCACTGCGGCCACCCCACGCAAACCCGGGCACTGCGCCGGCGCACCGCCGACACCCGCCACCCGGACGTACTTGCCGCCCAACGCAAGGAATGCGCCCGCATGCGCGGCGAGAAGGCATCCGCCGGGGCGGACGCCCCTCGACGCCGCAGCCCGACCGACCGTGAACCGCAGCCCCGGAGTGCCGAAAGGGACAAGTTCACGAGAAGGACGGCGACAGAAGGACGACTCAGGAGGCGGGCGGACCGATCTCCCCCGCAAAGACGATGACCTGGTCGATGAGGCTCCGCCGCAGATGGACGACGTCCGTTCCCGCCAGGCAGGGGCCTCCATCCGGCGTGGTGAAGACCCACTGGTACCGGGCCCACTCGTCAGGCATGTCCACCGCCGAGCAGCGCACCATCGTGCCGGTCCCCGCCGGGTGGCGCCGGATGTCCAGCACGAACCGCTCGACCGCCGCGATTCCTTCGCTGCGACCCAACGGCCCCCAGAAGACCACGTCCGAGGTCAGGGCCTGGGAGAGCAGGGCAGTCACATAGCTGTCGTCCGAGGCGTTGAACGCGGACATGAATGTGTCGATCGCGGAGCGTGCCGTCTCTTCCTGCATGCCCCAGTAATACCAGCCGTTGCGCGTGCGCTCGTCCCGCGAGCCGCCTTCCGATCACCGTGGACCATCCCGGTCACAGCACTGGGTGTACGTGCGCACCGAGCCGCCGGGTCCATTCGCGGGCCGCCGTCACGGTGGGACCGGCCAGGGTCTCGGCCCGCTCGGTGTAGGCGTCGAAGGCGTCTGCGCGGTGCGCCGTCCGGTCCGCCGTTCGGTTTTCCCGTCCGGTCCATCCGGTGCCGACTGCTGTTCACCGCGCCGTGCACAACCTGGATGCGGAATGGGTAGGTTCGTGGTGTCTTCGGCGTGTATCGCCGGGTCGACTCGACGGGCTGATAGCTTGCGCGGATGATCACCGGTGCACACACGATCATCTACGCGACCGACGCCGAGGCTGCACGCGCGTTCTTCCGCGACGTACTTGGGTTCGGGCACGTCGACGCCGGAGGCGGCTGGCTCATCTTCAAGTCCCCGCCGAGCGAACTGGCCGTACACCCGGCCGACCCGCACGCCGCCGGTGTCGCCGAACTGTTCCTGATGTGCGACGACCTCGCCGCCACGGTCACCGAACTGAAGGCCAAGGGCGTCGAGTTCACCACGGACGTCACCGAACAGGGCTGGGGCCTGGTCACCACCCTGGCCGTCCCGGGCGCGGGCACACTCGGGTTGTACCAACCACACCACGACACCGCGTACGACCTGACCCGACCCGGTTGACGTTCCCGCCCCCACCCGCCCGGTTCAGCTGACGGGCTCACGCGCTCCGCCTGTGCGTCGTCTTCATTGCCGGTTGGCCGGCGGACGCCGCGCCGGCGTCGTAGCGGTCGCGGTAGCCGATCGGTGCGCATGGGGGACGGGGGAAGGTTGCGCGCGGCCGGGGTGGCGGCGGCGCCTGCCGTCCCGCCGACTGCTTGATCGTGCCGCATGCTCACGAGCCGGAGCGCCGGGTTCCCGACCCGGAAGTAATCGAGTGCCTCCGGATCCCGTCCCGCGCGCAACGCCGTACGTGGATGTCGGCTGGTCTCGCGAAGGCAGGGATCGTGGGGTACTGAGTCCCGGGAGAACGAACACTGCGCCCCCGCACCCGACTTCACACCGGGTGAGGGGAGCGTGCGCAAACAGACGTTCGACTCCTACGCCACCGCCGTCGACTGGACCGACACCGACCGCGTCGCCCGCGCACTGTGGGTGTTCGAGACCCTGCTGCGCCGGGTCGATCGCGACGACCGCCGCGACGGCGACGGGATCACCGCGGACTCACGGGCGGATCTGCCGGAGGCGTTCGCGCGCGACGGTGTGCGTCTGGACGACGGCCCCGCAGGCGGACACCGCTCGAGAGCGCACCGCTGCCACCGGGAGGCGCGGGCGCCTGCCCACCCGCACACCACGTCGAACAGGCCCGCGCCCCAACCGCGACCCGGTCCCGCTCCGACACACCCATCACCGTCCCGGCACTCCACAATCCCACCGCGCCCCGACCCCAACCCGCACCACACGAACCACCACCCCCGCCTGCGCCGCTACGTCGCAGACGGCCGGATCGTGGACATCGGCCCGTGCAGCCCACCGTGCCCACTTCCCGGAACGCTGCGCGCCGCAGGTCCGAGCCGATGGCCGGCCTGCGGATCCTCGGCGCCCCGCTCGTGCCGACCGCCATCGCCATCCAACAAACCGCCCACCGAACCCCGACCACCCCCTGAACACCCCCGGACCGCCCGGCGGTTGCCCAGGCTTCGGCCCCGGCGCCCCGGGCGGTCGGGCGATCCGGCCCCCGCCTCAGCCGGTGAGGCCGGCTGCGGTCAGGGTGAGGTGGCGGGTCAGTACCTCGGCGGCGGTGTTCGCGTCGCGGGCCAGCGCCGCCTCCTCCAGGTCGCGGTGTTCGTCGATACCGTCCCGGCCCGGGTTGCGGTGCGCCGACCAGCGGCGCGCCAGTTCGCTCGCGGTCCACATGCGGTCGAAGGTCTCGAGGAGGACGCGGTTGCCGCACCCGTCCAGCAGGGTGCGGTGGAAGACCCGGTGCGCCTCGGCCCAGGCGGCGGTGTAGTACTCGCCCTCCTCCGGCACGTACGGCGGCGTGCGGGCCAGCCGGTGGTGGGCGGCTCGCACCCGGGCCTCCCAGTCGAGGTCGCCGCGCTCGATGGACATGCGCAGCAGGACCGGTTCGACGGTCCGGCGCGCTTCCGCGATCTCCTGCCAACGGCGATCCGAGTAGGCCGGGACGGCGAACCCGCGGTTGGCGAGCCGGTCGGCGAGGCCGTCGCCGACGACGCGTACGAGCGCCTCGCGCACGACGGCGAGGCTCACCCCCTGTTCTCTGGCAAGGTCCTGCGGCTTGAGCGCGTCACCGGGGGCATAGTCCCCGCGCATGATCGCGTCCCGCAGGTGTGTGTAGACCTGCTCGGAGAGCATCTGCTTCCCCGGTGGGGACGGGGTATGGACCGCCTGAGTCATGCGCCCATCGTAGACGATCCAACAAATAATCGATTATCTTTGCTATCATCGATTTAGTCGGTTCGGACCGGACCGGTACACCCCGAAAGGAACGACACGATGAGCGGTAACAACCCCTTCGCCCGCCTTCCCGAGGCGGCCTCGTTCACCGTCACCAGCACCACCGTCGCCGACGCCGGCGCCTGGCCGCCCGAGCAGTACTCCGGCATCTTCGGCGTTCCCCAAGGAAAGGACCTCTCCCCGCAGTTGTCCTGGCGTGGCGCCCCGGAAGGCACCAGGAGCTACGCCGTCACCGTCCACGACCCCGACGCCCCGACCGGGTCCGGGTTCTGGCACTGGGCGGTCGCCGGCATCCCCGCCGACGTCACCGACCTGCCCGAGGGCGCCGGCGACGACACCGGTTCGGGCCTGCCCGAGGGAGCCTTCCAACTGCCCAACGACGCCCGCATGGCCCGCTTCGTCGGCGCCGCCCCGCCCGCCGGACACGGCCCGCACCGCTACTTCGTCGTCGTCCACGCCCTCGACGTCGAGTCCATCGACGTACCGGCCGATGCCACCCCGGCGATGCTCGGCTTCATGATGGCCCCACACATCCTCGGCCGCGCGGTCCTGACCGCCACCGCCGAAACGCCGGGCCCGGGCGACATACCGCGCCCGGGCGGGAACGCCGAACGCATCGAGGTCTCCCGCCTCGTCCCGGCCCCCGCCGACGCCATCTTCGCCGTCCTGACCGACCCCGAGGGCCACGTGGACATCGACGCCTCGGGAATGCTCCTGGACGCCGAAGGCGCACCCGTCGAGCGCCCCGGCGACCGATTCCTCGTGCACATGGACCGGGAAGCCCTCGGCGACGTGCCCCTGGGCCGGTACGACGTCGAGGTGGTCATCACCACGCTCACCCCGGACGCGGAGATCGCCTGGACCGTCGAGGGCCGGATCCGGCCGCACGTCCGGCACGTCTACGGCTACCGACTGGAGCCGGCCGAGGGCGGCACCCTCGTCACGTCCTACTTCGACTGGTCGCAGGTCCCGGACGCGTGGCGGCAGCGCATCACCTTCCCGCTGATCCCCGAATCCGCCCTCAAGGCCACCCTCGGCATCCTCGAACGCACCGTGCGCCGCAGGTCCGCCGCCTGACCGCACCGACCGCGTGCCCGGCGACGTCGGCGGGCCGCGTCAGGAGGTCACCGTCGCCGCCGTGGTCGGCAGTTCCGTCGGCGTCCTGGTGAAGTCGCGCAGCGGGTTCGAGGCCACCGTCCACGCGTCGGCGTCGTCGCGCAGGTGGGTTCGGACCAGGTCGCGGGCGTACCCGTGGCAGACGATCAGCGCGTGGCCGGCCGCCCGGGCCCCGGTCGGAATCTCACTCGGGGTGAGCAGGCCCTCGTAGAGCGGGTCGCCGAGTCCCCGGATCGGCAGGTCGCGTACGGGAGGGTCGGCGATCAGCGCGCGGGCGACGGCGGGCGAACGGATCGACCCGTGCGAGAAATAGCCCGGTTGGCGCCGGACCAGGGCCGGGATCAGCGCCTCGGGACAGTCCGGGTGGTACGCCCCGACCGTTGGGCCGCCGGGCCGCCGGGCCGCGCGTCGGCGCGGGGGTCGCCCCCGGCTCCTCGGCCGGCCGGGCCCGCAGCGCGGGCGGCACGCGCGGGGGCAGCGCGCGCAGCGGTTCCGGCGCCGGCCACGTGGTCGGGTCCGCCGTCGACGCGCGGCCCTCGACGCGGTGGTGGGTGCGGCCGTGGTCGGGATTGAGTAGCAGATGCCCTCGTCGGCGTCCGCGAGCATCTAGCGGACATGGGAGGCGAGTTCGTCGTCCACCGCCTCCAGTGCCCACACCGCGTCGCCGCGCGGTGATCCGTCGGGCCAACCGGTACGGGAACTCCCCGGGCGCGCGGCGGGCCGGCGCGAGCGCGACCGGAGGGGCCAGGGGGTGCCGACCGGCGCCGAACGCGAGCAGGTCCTCGGGATCCAACGCGGCCACCACCCGCGCCGCCAACTCCGGATCGGCCCGTGACAGCAGCAGCGACGGCGGACCGGGGGCGTCGCGGAGCAGATCGGCCGGCGCGACGCCGGGCCGGGCCGACCCGGGCGGCGGCGCCGACTCGGCGACGTGGCGCAGCAATTCGTGCACCTTCCCCGGATACGCCGGCCCCACCTGGGCCCGGCCGCAACCACCCGTTCACGTCGCCCGGCAGCAGCGCACGCAGCCCCGTCACCCCGGCGCGAACGCGCCCGCCTGCGCCCAGCGCGGGCAGAAGCCGTCGACCGAGCGCAGCACGTCCCACGCGGGCCGGCCTTCGGCCAGGAACCGCTCGGGCGGCAACACCCGTTCCAGCAGCGCCCGTTCGAGCTGGGCGGTTGGCGTGGTCGGGGATGGCGTCGAACTCGACCACCGCCTCCGGCGGACAGCCTCCGGTACCGGCGAGCGCCGCGGCCACCACGGGTGTGAACGGACTCTCCCGATGCGCCCGCATCACCTCGTCCCAGTGCAACAGCCCGTCCACGAGGGAGAGTAGGTGTCGGGCCTCGGCGCGGCCCAGCCCGCTGCTCCGCAGCAGCGCGATCACCGTGGGCCCGACGGACCGTACATCGCTTCCTGCACGATGTCCCCCGACCGCCGGTATGGGCGATCACGGTAGGCCGAGTCCGGACCCGTCGAAGGGCAAGGCCCCGCCGGACAATTCCGATGGTCAGGTGCCGCCGGAGCCGGACCCGGACGGCAAGCACAAGAAGCCGAAGCCGTGACCGAACTCGCCGACCACAGGCGGGCGTCGGCGGAGGCGATGGACGCCCACCGGGCGTGGCCCACCGACACCCCGTGGCTCCGGGAAGCCTTCGAAGACCTGCCCCGGCACGCCTTCGCCCCCGATCGCCTGTGGAACTGGGACGGCCACGCATACGCCCCCGTCGACCGTGCCGCCGACCCGGACCGCTGGGCGCGCCTGGTGTACGCCGGGCCCTACGACGCGGCGATCACCGAGATCACCGACGGCCGCCCCACCTCAAGCCTGTCCTGCACCTCGGTGGTGGCCGACACGCTCGACTCCCTCGACCTCGCCCCCGGACACCGCGTCCTGGAACTGGGCACCGGCACCGGCTGGAACGCCGCCCTGATCGCCCACCACGTCGGCCCCACGGGCTCGGTCACCAGCGTCGAGGTCGACCCCGCGCTCGCCGCCCGCGCCACAACCACCCTGAACGGCGCGGGAATCGACGTGGACGTGCGCGTCGGCGACGGCACCAAGGGATGCCCCGACAACGCCCCCTACCAGCGGATCATCGCCACCTACGCCGTCGACCGCGTCCCGAACGCGTGAATCGAACAACTCGAACCCGGCGGCGACCTCGTCCTCCCCTGGGGCCGACTCGGCCACTTCGCCCTCACCCTCGACGCCACCGGCACCACCGCCACCGGCTGGTGCCAGGGCCTCGCCCGATTCATGGGCGCCCGCGACACCACCCCCACACCCACCTTCGACGACATCCACACCCGCCACCCCACCGTCGACCACGAACACGAGATCACCCGCGACTTGGCCCCGCTGCGCACGAACAACCTGCTGTGGGCGCTGCGCGTGACCCTGCCCGACGTCCACTACACCCTCACCCCGCCCGGGCGGGTCGGCACGACGGTGCGCGTGCACGACGGCGCCGCGTCCTGGGCGACCCTGACCACCACGAGCGACGACGACCACAACCTCGTCCGCGAAGGCGGACCCCGACGTCTCGCCGACGAACTCCTCGCAGCCTGGGACCGATGGATCGACGACGGGCGAATCCGGTTGTACGACTACGGCATGACCGTCACGCCCACCGACCAGTACGTGTGGGCGGGCGACCCCGACACCGGACGTCGATGGCCGATCCCGGACCCGACCCGGACCTGGTGCCCGGCCGGCCCCGACGAACGCTCCTGCCCAAACACGAGAACGGAGGCGTTCGTCGGGAGTCGACGGTGTCACTTCCGGAGACGCGCGTTCTCCGCGTACGTGTCGAACAGACACGCAGCCGCGTGGTGGTGGCCCGCTGCCCTGCTCGCCACGGCCCTGGCTCTGACCGCCCGATACCGCTTCCGCGCCGCAGGCGACGGTCCGAACCCGCCCGAGGAGGGAGGCGGGTTCGCTCACGCGCGGGCGAACACCGCGATGTCGTAGCGTTCGCGCACCGGTCGCGGCGTGGTCTTGGATTCGGCGGCGGCGTCGAGCGCCAGTCGGCGCAGGCCCTCGTCGTAGTCGGCGTCGGTCAGGCATGTGAACTTCGACTGCGGACGCGTGGTCATCCGGGTGTGGAATTCGCGCAGGCTCGCGGTGACCGGCTGTTCGAAGGAGGTGATCTCCCGGACCGTGAAGCCGCACGCGGCGAAGTCGGCGACGATCTCCTCCCGTCCGGGGAACCGCCGTTCGTCACTGTCTCGCAGGCGGGGCCAGTAGTGGTAGACGAGCGCGTCCAGGCGCTCCCGAAAAGTCGTGCGGATCACCACGACACCGTCGGGCCGCAGGATGCGCGCCAACTCGCGGGCGCAGGCGCGACGATCCGGCAGGTGGTGTACCACGCGTGAGAGGAGCGCGAGGTCGAACAGCCCCCCGCGTGTGGGCACCGCGTCCGCGCAGCCGCCGACGTAGCGCACCCGGGGATGCCCGTTGTGCCGCGCGGCCTCGCCGAGCATGACCACCGAGGGGTCGACCCCGACCACGAGCGAGGCCCGCTCCCACTCGGCCAGCGCCGCACAGAACATCCCGGTGCCCGCCCCGATCTCCACGACCGTCGGCGCCGGCCGCGGCGCATACGCCCCGATCACCTGTGCCCAGGCCCGAAGCGCCGCCTCGGGCATCTCGTTCCCGGCCTGATAGACCCCCGCCAACCGCGCATCGTCGTAGACCCGAGCCATCCCGCGATCCTCCCGACCAGACCACCCCTTGACAAGACCCCCGGTCCCGAACGCTTCCGCCCGCGCGTCGAGCCGGACGGCGGTCAACGTGTGTGAATTCGAGGCGCGTCCGGCCAGACCCGGCTTCTGCCGGGCACGGCCGCAACGCGATGACGACTGAACTCGTCCGGCATCGAGCCGGGCGGAGACGGCGCCGGCCGGCTCGGCGCCCGGCGCGCACGTGCGCCCCGGCGTCGCGCAGGGAGTGTTCGACGGTGTTCTGTGTCCAGGTCGTGGTGCCCAGGGGTCGCCGCCGCGCCGGGATGGCTGTGTCCGGTCGACGGAGTTCGCCGTCAGGTGGCCTGCCGCCCTATCCGGTCCCCGCGGCGCGGCCGGCGCGGCGGGACAGCTCCGCGAACGCCTCGCGCAACTCGGGCGGGGCGACCACTTCGATCTCGGTGTCGAAGCGGGCCAACGCCGCCGCGAGGGCGGCCCAGGACCAGGATCCCGTCGTCAGCCTGGTCCGGTCGGCGCCGAGCTCCTCGACGCCACCGTCGCCGACGAACGGGGCCACCTCCGCCACCGGCAGGCCGAGGATCACCTCGCCACGGCAGGGCCAGGCGTCCGTGCTCCCGGAACCCTTGAACCGGGCCGCCAGGAAGGCGGTCACGTCCCCGCCCGGCACTTCACGGGGAGCGAACCGCGGCCCGGTCGGGATCCGCGGTGTCATCCGGTCGACACGGAAGGTCCGCCAGTCGCCGCGGTCGGGGTCCCAGCCGACGACGTACCAGCGCCCGGCCCGCACCACCAGGTGATGCGGCTGCACCCGGCGAGGCGGGCGCGGCTCGGCATCCTCGGTGCGCCCCGGTGAGCGGTAGTCGAACCGCAGCTCCTCCCCGGCGCGGACCGCGGCACTCAGCGTCAGCAGGATCCCGGTATCGACCTGCGGATCGGCGCCGTGCCCGGCCGCGCCGATCTCGAGGGCGTCGACCCGCTGCCGCAACCGCGACGGCAACACCTGCCGCACGGTGGCCAGCGCCCGGGCGGCAGCCTCCTCGATGCCCGCGCCCGTCCCGACGGCGATCCGCAGCGCCACGGCCAGCGCGACCGCCTGCTCCTCGTCGAACAGCAGTGGCGGCACCCGGCTGCCCGCTTCGAGCCGGTAGCCGCCGTCGGGGCCCTTGAACGCCTGCACGGGGTAACCCAGCTCGCGCAGCCGGTCGACGTCGCGGCGCACGGTTCGCGCGCTGACGCCCAGCCGCTCGGCGAGCAGGCCGCCCGGCCAGTCGCGGCGGGCCTGCAGCATGGACAGCAGCGCCAGCAGCCGGCTGGAGGTCGTCGTCGAGGAGGCGATCGGCATGTTTTCACCATGCCACCGGTAGCGGACGTTCTCCGACCTGTACTGCCGACATCGTCGGTCTCGTCGCCGGAAACCTCCGGCACCGGAAATCACTCGTGAAGGACCGGAACACGATGTCGCTCAACGCTGTCGCCCACCTGAACTTCCACGGCCAGGCCCGCGAAGCCCTGGAGTTCTACCAGTCGGTCTTCGGCGGCCGGCTCACCGTCGCCACCTACGCCGACTTCGGAATGCCCGCCGAACTGCCCGGCGCGACGAACGTCGTGTTCGGCCAGGTCGTCGCCGACAACGGCTTCCGGGTCATGGCCTACGACGTGCCCGGCGAGCACTCGCCGGCCGCCCACGGCGCGCCTACCACGCGTCGGGAAAACGGCACCACGATCACCCGGGAGCCGTTCTTCCTGTCCGTCCGCGGCGACAGCGTCGACGAGGTCACCCCCGTGTGGGAGGGCCTCGCCAAGGGCGCGACCGTGATCGAGGCGTTCGGTCCCGCCCAGTGGGCGCCCGCCTTCGGGATGCTGGCCGACCGCTTCGGCGTCACCTGGATCGTCGACGTCGCGGCCGAGTACACCCCGGCCTGACCGTTCCGTGAGGTGTGCGGCCGGTCCGGCCGCACGCCTCGCGAGTACACCCAGGCCTGACCGTTTCCTGAGGTAAGCGGCCGGTCCGGCCGCACACCTCCACCCCAGGAGAAACCCATGCGAACCCGTCCGCTCGGCCGGACCGGCATCCAGGTCAGTGCCTACACCCTGGGCACCATGATGTTCGGCCCGTACGGCAACCCCGACCCCGACGAGTGCGTCCGCATCGTCCACCGCGCCCTCGATGGCGGCATCAACGTCATCGACACCGCCGACGTCTACGGTGGCGATGGGGAAGCCGAGAAGATCGTCGGCAAGGCCCTGCGCGGCCGCCGCGACGACGTCGTCCTGGCCACGAAATTCAACGGCCCGATGGGATCCGACCCCAACCATCGCGGCAGCTCCCGCCGGTGGATCGTTTCCGCGGTCGAAGGGTCGCTGCGCCGCCTGGGTGTCGACCACATCGACCTCTACCAGGCCCACCACCCCGAGCCCGGCACCGACATCGAGGAAACCCTCGGCGCGCTGACCGACCTGCTGAGTGCGGGCAAGATCCGTGCGATCGGCCACTCCAACCTGCCCGCCTCGGACATCGTCGAAGCCCAGTGGGTGGCCGAACAGCGCGGGCTCGCCCGCTTCCGCTCCGAACAGCCGCACTACTCGATCCTCAACCGCGGGATCGAACGCGAGATCCTGCCGGTCTGCGAGCGCTACGGGCTGGGTGTCCTGGTGTGGAGCCCGCTGGCGATGGGCCTGCTCGCCGGTCGCCTCCGCAAGGGCAGCGGGGAAACTGCCTCGGCCGGGCGCCTGCACTGGGCACGGCAGCACATGACCGACGAACGCAAGCTCGACGCCGTCGAAGCACTCGCCCGGATCGCCGAGCAGGCCGGACTGTCGCTGCCCCACCTCGCACTGGCATTCGTGACCGCCCACCCCGCGGTCACCTCGGCGATCATCGGCCCACGCACACCCGAACAGCTCGACGCCCTCCTCGCGGGAGCGGACACGATCCTCGACGACGACCTGCTCGACGGCATCGACGAGATCGTGCGACCGGGAACCGACGTCGGACCCGTCGACGTCGCCTACGTCCCACCCACGCTCGCGCGGCCGGAACTCCGCCGACGCACCACGGAAACCCGGGCGGCGCGCCGACAATCGCCACAGTGACGACGGCGTCGGCATCCACGACGCCCACACCGGGACGACGGGTTCGGCCGGGCCGCCGATTCCGGCGCCACGACGCCGGCCGGCCAGGACCGGCACGGGCCACAAGTCCGAGTCCCCCGGCAAACGGGGCCGTTCCGGCTCACGGGTTCGTGGGTGTGGTTTCCGGACCCGTCGGGTTTCGGGGCCGGCACGGGCACCGGCACCGGACCCACCATCCGACAACACCCCGAGCCGATCACCAGGAAATGGGGACTCACTTCATGCCGATCCCACTGTCCGCGTTGGATCTCGTGATCGCGGAGCAGGGACGCACCGCCGCCGAGTCGCTCGCGGCGACCAGCCGAACCGTGAGTCGTCTTGACGATCTCGGATACCGGCGTGTCTGGTTCGCCGAGCATCACGGGACCGACCTTTCCGCGAGCGTGGTGCCGGCGGTTCTGATCGCGCACTTCGCGGCACGGACCGGCCGGATCCGACTCGGGTCCGGCGGTGTCCTGGTGCCCAACCACGCGCCGCTGGCGCTCGCGGAACAGTTCGCCACACTGGCGACGCTGCATCCGGATCGCATCGACATGGGCATGGGCCGGGGACCGGGTACCTTCGACGAGTCGATCGTGCGGGCGTTGCGCCGGGGCGGCGAACCGGGCACGGAGACGGAGTACGGCGAGGACGTGGCCGCCGTGCTGCGTCACCTCTCCGGCGAAAGCGGCGTGCGGCTGATCGCGGGCCGGCAATCGGACGGGGGCGGCGCCCGCCCGTGGCTGCTCGCGTCCAGCCCGGCCAGTGCGGAACTGGCGGCGCGACTGGGACTGCCGATCGCGCTGGCGCACCACATCCGGCCGGACCGCACCATCGCCACGGCAGTGCGTTACAGGGAACTGTTCACCCCGTCACGGTGGGCGGACCGGCCGCATGTGATGGTCGCGGTCGAGACGGTCGTGGCGGACACCGAGGCGGAGGCCGCACGTCTGGCCCGACCGACCGACGTGGCGCGATCCAGGCAGACCTCGTCGGCGCTGCCGTCCCCGGAGGAGGCGGCCGTCCACGAGATCCCGGAGGAGACCCGCGCCCACGTGGAGGCCACCGGTGCGGCGCAGGCACGCGGCACGGTCACGACCGTACGGCGGCGGTTCGCGGAGATCGTGGAGCAGACCGGCGCGGACGAACTGATGCTGTACGCCTCCGTCCACGATGCCGACGCACGCATCCGCTGCTACGAACTGGCCGCGAAAGCCGCCGAGTAGGCCCGACGACGACACGCCACCGGAGTCGGACCTCCGTCGAGACGGGTGCCTCGACCCAGACGGCACCCGACCGAGGGATCGACGGCAACAGCTCGATGTGTACGGATCGGTCGGATGGTCGAGGATCCGGTCCACCGCACCGGATTCGACGAGACGTCCGCGATACATGATGCAGACGCGCTCGGCGGTGCGGGCCGGGAGAGCGGCCGAGACGCCGCCGTCGGACACGGCCGGGCGTCGGGTTGCCCGCGGTGAGCCGGCGCAGCCCTGGGCAATGGCGGATACGACGCCGTGCACTACGCCCCGAAAATCGACTACGGCCCGGAGCCGAAGCGGTTGGTCGGCCAGGCCGACCCGACCTGGTCGGATGCAGGGCAGGGGGCCTGGGCGAGGCTGGTGACCCGGCTGACCGGGCAGGATGTGGGCTCAGCCTCGGTCGAGCGGGGGCGTGCGCGGCGGCGATGTGCGCCTTTCCCCCGTCGCCTCGAATGCGGCGGCGATCGCGAGGAGCCTGGTGTCGTCGTAGGCCCGTCCGGCGAACGTGAGCCCGACCGGCATTCCGATGTCGTGCATCGTCCCCATGGGTACGGTGATCGTGGGGATGCCGAGGTGGCGTGGGACGAGGTTGCCGTTGGCCACCCACACCCCGTTTCGCCAGCCCAGATCGGCCGATGCCGGGTTGACGTCCATGTTCGCGGGGCCGACATCCGCGACGGCCGGAAACACGACCCCGTCGAGTTCCCGCTCGTCCATCCACTCTTCGAGGTCGACGCGCCTGGTTTCCTCCAGCCCCCGCAGACCCGCTTCCAGTTCGGGAATGTCCGTCAACGCGGCGTACGCGTGCTCGCGCACCCACTGGGGATATTCGGCGATGTCGTCATCGAAGCCGGTGTAGCGGTCCGGCAGGGCGCCGACCGGGTGGGGAAAGATCGTCGCGCCGTCGACGCCTGCGAGGGTCGACAGTGCAGGATCGCCATTGGCGCGGAGGAAGTCTTCCCATGCCCACGCCGAGAGATCGACGATCTCCCGGATGAGGAACGCGGGACGGACGAGTCCTCGGGTCTTCACCGTGGGAGCGCCGGGCCGGTCGCCTTCGTAGTTCGAGACGGCCGGGAAATCGACCTCGAGCACGTCTGCTCCGGCCGCTTCGAGATCGCGGCGAGCCGCGTTCCACAGCTCGACAACCGACGCGCGGGTATGGATGCGCTGCCCCGTGGGACCTCCGATTCCTCCCTCGGGGTTCGTGCCGGCCTCGGGGTCGGCATTGATGTACATCGCCGGGACGCCGAGGCGGATTCCGGAAAGCGTGCGGTTCGCGGCCACCACATTTGCGGGCGCGAGAGACGGATAGACCTTCGGGCGTACATCGGAAGCGGCGGGAAGCGATATCCAGGGCTGGGCTCGCCAGAAGTCGCCGCGACCGTCCTCGTCGTCGCCGACGACCACATCCAGCACTTCGAGCATGTCGGCCATGGTGCGCGTGTGCGGGACCACGACATCCATCGTGGGCACGAGCGGCCAGTTGCCGCGTACCGAGATCACACCGCGAGACGGCGTATACGCGCACAACGCGTTGTTCGAAGCGGGAGTCCGGCCTGACGACCATGTCTCTTCGGCCAGGCCGAATGCCGCGAACGAGGCGGCCGTGGCGGTTCCCGACCCGTTGGACGACCCCGAGCCGAATCCGCTCGTCAACCAGTCGGCGTTGTAGGGACTTTCCGCGCGGCCGTAAACACCTCGCTGCATGCCGCCGTTGGCCATCGGTGGCATGTTCGTCAGGCCGAGACAGATTGCTCCGCCGGCTCGCAGCCGTTCGATCGTGTACGCGTCACGTTGCGCGACAAGGTCGGCGAAGGCCGGGCTGCCGCAGGCTGCGGTCAGACCGCGGACGAGGAAGCTGTCCTTCGCCGTGTAGGGAATTCCGTCCAGCGGCCCCCGGACTTCACGTCGCGCCCGGCGCTCGTCGGACGCACGGGCCTCGTCGAGGGCTTCGGGATTGATGACGACCATGGCGTTGAGAGCCGTCGCGCTCTCCGGCCGGTCGTACGCCGCGATGCGTGCGAGGTACGCGTTCACGAGGTCCACTGACCGCGCGGTACCGGATTCGAGGGCGTGGCGCAGCTCTGCGATGGATGCCTCGTAGACCTCGAATGTCATCGGGCGACCTCCTCCGGGGTGAGAGCGGGCTGCTGCTGGGTGATGCAGTGAATACCCCCGCCGCGGGCGAAGATCGCCCGGGAATCGACGGTGACGGCACGCCGTCCGGGATAGGCCGATTCGAGGATGTCACGAGCGGCGCGGTCCGCTCGGTCGTCTCCGAATCCGCACGAAATGATTCCTCCGTTGACTACGAGGTGGTTGACGTAGGAGTAGTCCACGAATCCGTCCTTGTCGCGGATGGCCGTGGGCGCCGGGACTTCGATGATCCGGAACCGGCGGCCGGCGGCGTCCGTCTGATCCGCGAGCCGAGCGCGCAGGTCGCGGGTCACGGCGAAGTCGGGGTGATCGGGATCGGTCTGCGTGTGCAGCAGCAGCACCCCGGGGGAGGGGATCGTCGCGACCATGTCGACGTGGCCCTTCGTTCCGAACAGCTCGTAGTCGCGCGTCAGTCCCCGGGCCAGCCATACGACCTTGGTCGCACCGAGCGTGCGCATGAACTCCGCCTCGACGTGGTCCCGGCGTGCGAACGGGTTGCGTCGGGGATCGAGCTGGACCGTCTTCGTCGCCAGTACCGTGCCCTCGCCGTCGACGTGGATGCCGCCGCCCTCGTTCACCAGCAGGGATCGCACAGCTTCGGCGCCGACCAGATCGGTCACCCGGCGGGCGATGTCGGCGGACAGGCGCCACTCGGACCACTCCGGGTCGCCCCAGCCGTTGAAGATCCATTCGACGGCGCCGAGGACGCCCGGCTGTTCGTCGTCGACGACGAACGTCGGGCCGAAGTCCCGCATCCAGAACTCGTCGAGAGGAGCCTCGACGAGGTCGATGTGTCCGCCCAGCATGCGCCTCGCGCGGTCCCGCTCGGTCGGATCGACGACCATGGTCACCGGTTCGAAGTCGGCGATCGCGTGCGCGACGGTGGTCCAGGAGTCGTAACCCGTCTGCTTGAACGTGTCGCCTTCCCCCAGGTTGCGGCCTTCACGGGGGAAGGCCATCCATGTGCGTGCATGGGGGGCGGTCTCGGACGGCATGCGCCATGTCATCGTGTTCTCCGAAGTGGTCGCGTGGTGAGCGATCTGCGTGCGGATGCTGCGCCTCGCATGTGTCGTCACCATCCCTCGGTGAGGACACGATCGAGAGCGGCGACCGCGTAGTCGGCGCTCTCGGCCGTGATGCACAGGGGCGGTTTGACCTTCAGAACGTTCGATCGTTCGGACGTGGTGAGGACGATCACGCCCAGTTCCCTCAGGCGTTCGCAGATCGCCGCGGCTTCCTGCGCCGCCGGTTCGAGGGTGTCCCGGTCGCGGACCAGTTCCACGCCGAGATAGAGGCCCTCGCCGTGGATCGGCCCGATGATGCCGTGCCGTTCCGCGAGCGCCCGGAAACCGGCCGCAAGGTGACGACCGATCTCCCGCGCGTTCCGTTGAGTGCCCTCGGCCTCCATGGCGTCGAGCACCGCGAGCCCGACGCGGCAGGAGAGCGGATTTCCGCCGGTCGAGGAGAAGAACTGCCCCTGGGAGGTGAGGGCGTCGGCCGCGGCCCGCGAGGTGATGACTCCCCCGATGGGGAAACCGTTGCCCATCGGCTTCGCGATGGCGATGACATCCGGCATGACTGCGGACCGCTCGAATCCCCAGAAGCCCGCCCCCGTGCGCCCGAAGCCGACCTGGACCTCGTCGGCGATGCACAAGCCGCCCGCCGCGCGCACCCGCGCGTAGACATCGGCGAGGTATCCCTCCGGCAGCAGGACTCCGCCGGCGTTGCCGAGCACCGATTCGCAGATGAATCCGGCCGCCGGGCGGCCACGGCGTGCGAGCTTGTCGAGATCGGCTCCGAGGTCCGCGGCGTAGCGAGCGCCGACCGACCGGTCCTCCGCCGCGCCTCGGTATGTACCGCGGAAGCGGTTGGGAACGTCCGCGACGTGAATCCACTCGGGACGTGTATCGCGAGCGTACGGGTTGTCGTAGGCGCTGGTGGTGACCGCGTCACTGGCCATTGTCCACCCGTGATAGGCCTCCCGAAGTGCGACGACGGTCTTGCGGCCGGTCGCCGCTTGCACGAGCCGCAGGGCGAGATCGACGGCCTCGGATCCGGAGTTCACGAGCACGACGGTGTCGAGCGGCGAATGTGGAGGAAGCAGCGCGAGAAGTCGCTCACTGTATTCGGCCAGCTCGCGGTAGAGAAAGCGCGAGTTCGTGTTGAGGATGCGAATCTGCCGGTCGACAGCGTCGGCGACACCCGGGTGCCCGTGCCCGAGGCCGGCCACGTTGTTGACGAGATCGAGGTAGGCGCGGCCCGTGGTGTCGACGAGGTGGTGACGCCAACCGCGTTCGATCTGCATCGGATGCTCGTAATAGCGCTCCTGGGCGCCGGCGAGGATCTGCTCGCGGCGTCGCTGTTCGTCGGCCGACTGGTCCCGCTCGGCCTGCGAAGGGAGGCCGAGCAGACCGGCCGGGTCGCGGGCGAGAGCCGACCATGCCGGTACCCGCTCCGGCGTGACCAGTCCCGAACGCCCGGTGTCCGGTTCCTTGACCGCGTCGACGGGCGGCGACGCGCCTTCGACCGCGTCGGCGCGAATGAGGGTGACGCAGAGGCGGCGCGATTCCGACGCGGAGGGGAGCAGGCCCAGGCGCGTTCCCGGCGAAAGGACGCTGTTCACTTCGACATCGACGGAAAAACCGTCGATGTCGAGATACCAACCGTCGCCGAGGCGGAGCCTGACGCCGTGCTCGCCCGCGGCGAACACGGTGGCTTCGACGGGAGTCGTCACCACGAGCCGGGGCCCCGGGGCAACATGCAGTTCCGTGCCGATGGGCCAGGTCGCCGCGGCGTCCGGGCAGTCGATCGTCGTGCGGGTGAGGCGGTAGACGCCGAAGGGAAGCACCGCGACCGCGGAGCCACCGGCGAAGGCTCGCGCCACGAGGCGGTCCTCCGCGTCGGCGTCGAGCCACCGCCCGGCCTCCAGCCACGGGCTCTCCACACCGGCGTCCACCACGACAACGTCGCCGGCGATCTCGGGCAGCAGAGAACGGACAGGCAAGGACCGGGCGCGTTTCGGGTGAGGCTCCGGGGCATCCGCGCCGAGGCGATCCGGCACCGCGAGAGGGTCGGCGGAGCGAAGACGCACGGTCGCGTACTCGACGGCCTCGGCAAGCGGCACAGACGTCGCCGCATCGAAGATCGCCTGCTCGACGCGGATTCGGTCGCGTGCGTACGCGTTGTCGCCGTCGATCTCCAGTTGCCGCCATCCGCTCGCGACGAGGATGGCGCCGCGCAGGACGATGAGCGGCCACAGGGCTCGCGCCTCGGCGTCCGACAGCGGCGCACGGGAATGGAACGCCTCGACCGCGTCGAACACGCGCAGCGGACGCTCCGGTTCGTGATGCAGCAGCGACGACGCCGTGATCGCGAGCTCTGCGACGCGCCAGCCATAGGCGAGGTCACCGAGATCGAGCACGACGCGCGGGTGCAGACGGCCGTCCTCCCCGCGTACCCCCATGACGTTGTCGTCGGTGAGATCACCGTGGATCGCTTGGATCGGCAGGCCGCTCGCGACTTCGTCAAGGACGGATCGGGCCTCGTCGGCGGCGGCGGTCACGCGATGACGGAGCGCGCGATCGCGGATCGCGGGCGCACACCTCCCGACTTCCCGATGCGCGACCGCCATGACCCACATGTGCTCGCGGTCCAGTCCCGGATGCGCGAGAGTTGCGAGCGCGTTCACGGACGAGGCCGCGAGAGCGCCGAACTCCTGCAGCACCACGGGGGCGAAGTAACCCGCGTCGAGCATCGGTTCGCCGTCTGCGAACTCACTGCGCCGAACGGCATATCCGCCGCCGCTGCGCTGTGTCAGCTCCCCGTTCGGACCGGCCAGGACAACAGGAACGGGGATGCCCGCGGCGCGATAGGCGTCCAGTGCGGCGTGCTGGGCATCACGGGCGTCGTCCCCGAAGGTCGGGTTGTCGATCCGCAGCACGCTGCGCGTTCCGTCGGGTTCCCGCAGGAGGAAATTGCGGTCCTGGTTGCTGCCCAGCTCGCGCGCCACCGCCTCGATGCCGTAGCAGTCCCGCGCGATGGTCTCCGCGTCCGTCTCGGAGACGGCCGGCCGCATCGATGCGCTGTGTCTGTCGTTCACGCGGTCCACGTCCCGCTGCCGTCGGAGGTGCCCCGGAGGAAGGAGAGGTGATCCGCGTCGGAGACCTCCAGCACGCGCAGGATGTTGCCGTGGGCGAGGCGCTCCAGGTCGGGTTCGCTCCAGCCGCGGCGGCGAAGCTCGTGCAGAAGCTCCTGGTAGCGCGAGACGTCTTCGAGACCCGCCGGCATCCGGTCGGTTCCGTCGTAGTCGGCGCCGATGCCCACCGCATGGACGCCCGCGACCTCGCGCACGTGCTCGATGTGATCGGCTACATCGGCGATGCCCACCGGGGGCATCTCCCCCTGCTCACCGGCACGTTCCCACGCGTGGCACTCGGCTGTGAGGAACGACGGCACGAAGGCGACCATGACGACGCCCTCGGTGGCGCCGACAGCGGCCAGAACATCGTCGGGGACGTTACGGGGGTGGTCGCAGATCCGGCGGGCGCCCGAGTGGCTCACGATCATGGGCCGCGTGCTCACGGCCAGCGCGTCTCGCATCGTCGCCGGGGAGACGTGGGCGAGATCGACCAGGACGCCGATCCGGTTCATCTCCTTGACGACATCCCGGCCGAAGTCGGTGAGGCCTCCGTGCCGTGCGTCGTCCGTCGCCGAGTCTGCCCAGTGCGTGGTCCGTGACCAGGTGAGGGTGAGATAGCGCGCTCCGAGCCGGGCGTACTGACGCAACACGGCGAGCGAGCCACCCAGTTGCGCCCCGCCTTCGACCCCGATCAGGGAGGCGATTCGTCCCTCGTCGAAGGCAGCGCGTACATCCGCCGCTGTCCGGGCGAACCGTAGCCGAGTGGGGTAGGCGTCGACGAGACGGTGGACGAAGTCGATCTGCTCGAGCGTCGCCGTCACCTGGTCCGCGCCCACAAGTTCCGGATCGACCCATACCGACCAGAACTGTCCGCCGACGCCGCCGGCCGTCAGCCGTGGGAGATCGGTGTGCAGCCCGGGCACGTGCTCGTCAAGTCCTGCCGAGGCGTAACCGTGGTGTGCGCGACGCGCCCACGCGAGGTCATTGTGTCCGTCGATGACCGGAATCATCCGAGCCGCACCTTTCTCTGGTTCTGACGTCGTTCCGGTGCCTGGCGAGCGCGGAAGGCGAAGCACCGAGGACATGGGCCGATGACGAGCCGCTCGCCCCGGCGGTGTTGCGCAACGCACGTCACGGAGTGAACGTCCGGTACAGCGGGTAGCCCGACAACGTCGCCCGGGTCGCCTTGCCGTCGAGGACGACGTCGAAAGCCAGCCGCTCCGGTGAACGCTCGTCCTCACCGATGCGGAAGCTGCCGTCGGGCAGCGGAACCAGCGGCTCGCCGAGGTCGCTCGCGAAGTCGCCCTGCCAGACCCAGAGACGGCCTCCGCTGCACTGCACCCGGATGTTGGAAAGCCACGGGTTGTAGCCGCGGTAATGGCCGACGACGGGCTTCCATTCCGCAGGCGGCTCCTCGATGACGCTGGGCTCCTGCGGCGCTTCCTCCAGCGCGGACTCGGGCAGCACGAGCGCGGGTGACGGGCGACCGGACAGCGCGGCGTCGACCCAATCGATCGCGAAATGGGCGACGTCCGACCACGCTCCGCTGCCGTTCGCGAGGACGACAGCGCCCAGGCCCCGTTCGCGGTCGCAGACGAGAGCGGCGTTGTAGCCGACCATTCCTCCGGTGTGCGCGACGTACTCGCGGCCCGCACGCTGGTACACATACATGCCGAGCCCGTAGGTGTAGGGCGGTTCCTCGGCCTCGACGCAGTCGGTGAACATCTCGTGCAGGCTGGCGGTCCGCAGCAGGCGGACGTCGCCTGGGCCGCTGCCGTCCCCCAGCAGGAGTCGTATCCACGCGGTCATCTCCGAGGCCGTGGAGGCGATGCTGCCGTCGGCGGTGGCCGTCTCGAGCCAGTCCGCCGGCGCCAGTCCATCAGCGCGACGAGGCGCCCGGTCGTCGTAGAAGGGACCGTAGCCGACGGCGAGACGGCGGCGTGTGTCGTGCGTGATCGCCGCGTGCGATCCGGTCATGGCGAGCGGATCGAGCAGGCGCTCGGCGAGTACTTGCTCGTAGGGCCGGCGGTGGACCGCCTGCAGAACGAGGCCGAGCGCCTTGTAACCCGTGTTGGAGTAGTAGTGCCAGGTGCCGGGCGGGGTCGTCGCTTCCGTGTCGCGGAGCGCCCAGACCTCGAACGCGGACTCGCCCGTGTACTCCGCGCCGCCGACGATACCCGCCGTGTGGTTCAGCAGATGCCGGACGGTGATCGGCGCGAACTTCGACTTCACCGCGAACCAGGGCAGGTAGCGGGTCACCGGTGCGTCCAGGTCGAGCAGCCCGCTGTCCCGTGCCTGAAGGATCAGTGCCGCTGTGAATCCCTTGGAGATCGAACCGATCTCGAAGAGCGTGTCGTCACGGACGGGGCTCCCGGCGGCGAGGTCGGCGAATCCGGCGGACGTCTGTGCGAGAACTCCGTCCCGGTCCGTGATCGCCAGGGAGAGGCCGGCCGCCCACGAGGTGTCCTCCAGCACCCCGCGAACGGCCTTGGTGAAGTCTGGAGCAAGGGTGATCTTGGTGATCGCCATGGTGTTCTTCTCCGTGAAGTGATGATGAATGTTGCGGGGGCGTCCTCGGGTGCGTCAGCGCACGCCGCGCCTCAGTGCCCGACCCGCGAGTGCGCCCGTGGGGTTCCCGTCACGCAGTGCGAAGCGGCCGTTGACGAGCACGTGGTGCATTCCTGTGGCGTAGCGGTGGGGTTCGGAGTACGTCGCGTGATCCTGGACCGCGTCCGGATCGAAGATCGCGAGGTCGGCCCACTCGCCTGCCTTGACCCTCCCTCGTCCGACGAGTCTCAGCGTGTCCGCCGGCAGGCTCGTCATGCGACGCACGGCCTCCTCCAGCGTCAGCAGGCCGTCACGCACGTATGGACCGAGGACGCGCGCAAAGGAGCCGTAGGCTCGCGGGTGTGTCGGGGAGTCCGAAAACGGCGGCTCCGTCGAGGCCGCTTCGGCGTCGGAGCACACACTCACCCACGACTGTTCCAGACCGAGGCGGATGTTCTCCTCCGACATGCAGAAGTAGAGGGCCTCCGTGTGCGGGTCCTCGGCCACGAGATCCAGGAGCGCTTCGAGGGGATCGCCGTAGCCACGGAGGGCACTGAACTGCGCCAACGTCTTTCCGGCAGCCTCGGCGTTCGAGCCGCGTCCGCCCTGGAGCAGGACACCTTCGGCGCCGCCCGCATCGAGATAGATGTTCTCCCACGTGCCGCCCGGCACCCGGATGTCCGCGATGATCTGCGCCCTGCCGACCGGGTCCGCGATACGTTTCAACAGGGCCTTCTCTCCGCCGTCGAAGTACCACGGTGGAATGCACGCGGCCAGGCTCGTACCGCCTGCCTCGTAGGGATAGAGATCGGCGCTGATCTCCATCCCTTCCTCGCGCGCTTCCGCGATCAGGCGGATCGCTTCGGCCATCCGGTGCCAGTTGTCACGGCCGGAGGCCTTGAGGTGCCACACATGTACCCGGCCGGCGGACATCCGGGCGATGTCGATCACCTCACGGACGGACTTCTCCAGATGCGCGGCCTCGTCCCTGATGTGTGAGATGTAGAGGGCGCCGTGCGCGCTCGCCACTCCCGCGTACGCCGCCAGCTCCTCGGTCGAGGCATAGATGCCGGGGGCGTACAGGAGTGACGAGCCGACGCCGAGTGCGCCGGCGGCGAGCTCCTCGTCGAGGATGCCGCAGACCGATCGGAGTTCGTCGTCGGTGAGCTGCCGTTCGTCCGCGCCGGCGCGGATCGCACGGAGATTGTGCGCGCCGACGAAACTCGCGACGTTCGGTCCGACGCCGTTGGCCTCGAGGCTCTCGAGGAAGTCGTTCAACCGCGGAAAGGCGGTGCGGACTCCGTCTTCCCGGGGCGTGGGATCGACGATTTCGACGGCGCGGTCGACGACCGGGCCGAGCGAGTATCCCTCTCCGAAGACTTCCGTGGTGACGCCCTGATACAGGTCCGACAATCCACGGGCGTCCTGCTGCAGCGACTCGTACGCGTGGCTCAGGATGTTGACGAACCCCGGAGCGACGACGAGCCCGGTCGCGTCGAGTTCGAATCGCCCGTCCGGCTCGATGTCCCCGACGTGAACGATTCGACCGTGCGAGACGGCGATGTCGGCGGTCTTCCGCGGCGCTCCGGTCCCGTCGACGACGGTACCGCCGCGGATCACGAGGTCGTTCGTCATCTCGGACATGTCACACGCCTTCCTTGGGGTCGAGGAGGTCGCGGCGCCTCAGATCCTCGTAGGTCTCGCGGCGGACCACCGCACGCGACCGCCCCCCGCCGACGAAGATCACGGGTGGCCGACGGGCACCGTTGTAGTTGTTCGACATGGTGTGGCAGTACGCCCCCGTCACGGGCACCGCCACGACATCGCCGACCCGGGGTTCGCGCAGCGCCACACCCGTGCTGATCCGGTCACCGGATTCGCAGTGCCTGCCGACGAGGTCCACGGCCTCTCCGCCGCCGACGCGGTTCACGACGGTCGCCTCGAACCTTTGCCCGTACAGGGACACTTCGAGGTTGTCACCCATGCCTCCGTCGACCGCGACGAACGTCGGTCGTCCCTCCTTCACCGAGACGACCCGGTACAGCGTCAGCCCGCTTCGCGCCACGACGCTGCGGCCCGGCTCGATCAGCAACTGCGCGTGCGCCGGCAGATACTTCGTGGCGGCGCCGATGAGGCCGTCGAGCCAGGCTTCGACGCTCGGCGGAGCGTCGTCGTACGTGTAGCGGACGCCCAGACCGCCGCCCAGATCGTAGATGTCGAACTCGCCGTAGGAGGCGAGTGCTCGCACGGCCGCAACATAGGGCTCGACCTCGCATATCTGGCTTCCGATGTGCATGTGCAGACCGCGAAGATCGAGGTGCTCACTGGAACGGAGGCGAGCGATCGCCCGTTGGGCGTCTGCCCGCTGCAGACCGAACTTCGATCCCTGCTTTCCTGTCGCCAGCGCCTCGTGCGTCTCGGCGGCGACATCGGGGAGCACACGGATCAGGACGTCCTGGCGGCCGGTGACGATCTCTTCCAGCTTCGCGATGTCATCGAAGTTGTCGATGACGATGAGCCCCACTCCCGCGTCGACCGCGGCCTGGAGTTCGTCCACCGATTTCGCGTTGCCGTGCATCACGATGGTGTCGGGTTCAACCCCCGCACCGAGCGCGAGAACAAGCTCGCCACCGCCCGCGACATCCGCTCCGAGCCCCGCTTCCGCGAGCGTCCGATAGACAGCTGTCGCCGGGAACGCTTTCGATGCGAAGACAACGCGTGAGTTCGGCCATCTGGCGGCCAGCGCCTCGCGGAACAATGTCGCCTGGCGGATCAGCGCGGTCTCGTCGAGCACGTAGGCAGGGGTGCCGAACCGCTGCGCGATATCCGTCAGCCGAACGCCTCCCACGACCAACTCGTCCTCGGCATCAACATATGTTCCTTCGGGGAACAATTCAATCAATGCGCGCGCGTCGTCGTTCGGATTTGTGTCTGATGCGTCGAGGGTCGACGTCGTCATATGAGTTCCCGCCTTCTGATTTACGATCAGGCTAGGGACTCCATCCGGGGCGAATCTGTAGCCGATGTGACTAGTATTCGCGAATGAACTTGTCTGATCGGCCAGTTGCCGGCTGCTCCCTGGAGGAGCTGCTGCAGCGGGTGCTCCCGCTGCAGGTCACCGTTCTCGTCGAGTCGACCGCCGCGGGCGCGCTTTTCGTGCGTAGCACCGTCATCGCGGGGCCGGGGGAGGGGCTACCCGATGTGTCGGGTGGCATCCTGCTACTGGCGGGGTACGGCGACGTGCCGCAGATCGAGGCATCGGTGAGGGAAGCCGCCGAGCGTGGGTTCGGTGCGGTGTTCCTCCGAGCGGGTGCGTCGGCGACGCCGACGGTCCTGCGCACGGCAGCCGAGGCCGGGGTTTCGCTGATGTCTTTCGACAGCGAGCTGAACTGGCGTGAGCTGGCCGCGCTGCTCGACACGGTGATCGAATCGCACTGGGCGCCGTCCGATGGAGGACCCGCCGTCGGTGTCGAGGAGCTGTACGTGATCGCCGACGCGGTCGCGGCGACGATCGGTGGCTCGGTGTCGATCGAGGATCTCTCTCAGCGCGTCGTCGCCTACTCGAGCGTTCCGGGCCAGCGTATCGACGCGGTACGCAGCGAAGGCATCCTCGACCGGAGCGCTCCGCACGATCCGGGAGATCGGGAACGGTACGGGCGCATCCTGCGGTCCGACGGCGTGGTCAGGTTCGAGCGCAACGGTGACGAACTCGCGCGTGCGGCGATGGCCGTCAAGGCCGGCGACCTTCCGCTCGGCACGATTTGGGCGATCGAGGGCGAAAACGGCATGAGCCCTCGTGACGAAGCCGCTCTGCGGCAGGGCGCTCAGTTGGCGGCGTTGCACATGCTGCGTGCGCGCAGCCCCTTCGAGCTCCATCACGAACTCCGCGGCGACGCTCTGCGGTCGCTCATCGACGGAACGGGGAACGCGGACGGTGCCCGTACGCGGCTCCGTTTGCGGGACGATGTGCCTCGCGCGCTGCTCGCGTTCGGATTCGGGGGCACAGGGGCGGACCGGTCCGAATCCTCGGCGGCGGCCGGCGCCACACAGAATGTCGCACGCCAGATCAGCGCTCTGCGCCCCAGCGCCCCGATCACGGTGTCCGGAGGGGTTGTCTACGTCCTCCTCGCCGACGATCAGGTGAGCTCTGCCGCGTCCTCCCTGGCCGAGTCGATCACCGGCATCCCGGGAAGCCGAGCGCGGCGACGGCTGTTCGGCGCGGTCGCCGTCGACCATGACGCGACCCGGCCGCTCACGGATCTGCGCGCCGAGGCGGACGACGTGCTGGAGGCGCTCGTCGTCCGCTCGGACCGGCCTACCGCAACCCTGCGCGACGTCCGGGTGGACGTGATCCTGCGACACGTCGCAGCCGAGCTGACGAGAACTCCCTGGCTGCGTGATACGGAGATCGCCCGGATCTTCACCGCCTCGGCCCGCAATCGGGAGATCGCCAACAGCGTGGCGGCGTGGTTCGAGGCACGGTTCGAGGTGAGCCGGGCGGCGCAGGAACTCCAGGTACACCCCAACACGCTGCGGTATCGGCTTCGCCGCTTCTCCGAACTGACAGGAGTGGACCTGGAGGATGCCGATTCGTGCTTGAGCGTCTGGTTGCAGCTGCGCACGCATTCCGGAGTCCGGGCCTCCTGACGCGGGGCGTGACCGAAGAGGCGTTGCGGTCCGATTCCCGAGAATCGATGTCCGCTACGGCTTCCTGATCACGCGAAAGCGACTCACGTCGGGAACCACGGCGCCTCGAACGTACCCGCCCGGTGAACGGGCAACCTGCAGTAGGAAGTCGACGGCGGGTCGAGTGATTTCCTCACCGGGCAGAATATTGGGGATTCCCGGAGGATACGCGGAAAGGGCGTCAGCGCTCGTCCGGCCCACCGCCTCCGTGTGCGGGACGACCTCGGACGGCGCGTAGAACGCGTCACGCGGAGAGACCTGTGTTCTCCCGGGCGACGGCAGGTCCGCCGGGTCGCCGATCTCGTTCGGCACCGCGTCTCCCCGGGTTTCGAGGACGGCGTCGATGAGTCGGTCGAACGAGGTTCGCTTGCCGATCCCCACGAGCGGGACGAGCGTCGTGCGCGTCGCCATCTCCACCCATACACCGAAGTCGCGCGCCAACGTGAGCCGCAGGGCGTGCGCATCCGCGCAGATCCCGCTGACGTCGATCGGCATGCGCAGGGGATCATGGTCGACGATGTCCGGGTGGGAGAAAAAGGTGTCCTCGATCAACGAGATTCCTTGCTCCGCCCGAATGCGGTCACGCGCCGCTCCCAGGGCACGCAGTGCGTCGTCGACGTGCGGCCCGCCCCGTTGAAGGTCGCGACGGGCGACATCGATCGATCCGATCAGCAGTGAACTCTCACTCGTGGAGGTCGTCATTCGATAGGCCCGTTCGAGAGCGGGCTCCAGAGTGTCGGCGAGATCGGTGTCGCCGAGGTGCAGCATCGCGCTCTGGTGCAGGGACGACGTCATCTTGTGCGTACTCATGACGACGATGTCGGCCCCCTGCCGCACGGGGGAGGGGGGCAGGTCCGGGTGGAACCCGAAGTGGGCTCCCCAGGCGCAGTCGACGATGAGCACGGCGCCCGCGTCGTGGACCAACCGGGCGATGGTCGGCACGTCGGCGACCGCCCCGAAATAGCTCGGGCTCACGATGTAGACCGCTGTCACCGGCCCGGGATGGTCGGCGATCGCCTTCGCGATGGACGCCGGCGTGACACCGTGGGCGATGCCGTTGCGTACGTCCACGCCGGGCAGGGCGTAGGCCGGACGCAACCCGGCGAGGATGACGCCGTCCACGACACTCGAGTGTGCGCTGCGCTGAATGACGATCCCGTCACCCAGCTGACTCACCGCGAGCGCCGCGAGCCGGTTGCCCTGCGAGGACCCACTCGTGAGGAACCAGGTCCGCCGGGCGCCCCATGCCCTGGCGGCCAGCTGATGGGCACGCTCGCGCGGGGAGTCTCTTCCGAGGTCGATGCCGTCGAGCAGCTGTGTGACATCGATGGCCAGTGCCCGTTCCCCGGCGAACTCCGCCTGCCCCGCGGCGAAACCGTCGCCGGTGGCACCATGGCCGGGCACCATGAACGACACCGGCCTGCGGGCGGCATGACGAAGCAATGCGTCGGCGTACGGTGCTTCGTCGTCTGCACCGGCCCGAGGACGTCCGTCGTAGTGGATGGTCGGTTTCATCCTTCACGTTCCTTCATGGCCGGCTCGGTGCTGCTCGCTTGGCAGCGCGGCCAGCAGCTCGCGCGTGTAGGTGTGTTGCGGATTCAGCAGCACTTCTTCGGTCGTTCCGACCTCGACCAGCCGGCCGGATCGCATCACCGCGACACGATCGGCGATGTTCCAGGCCAGGCCGAGATCGTGCGTGACGACCATGACGCTGAGGCGCATCTGTTCGCGCAACCGGAGGAAGAGGCTGAGGATCTCTCCGCGGAGCGACGCGTCGAGGCTTGCGACGGGCTCGTCGGCGATGATGGTCTCGGGTTCGACGGCGAGCGCGCCGGCGATGAGGACGCGTTGACGCTGACCGCCGGAAAGCTCGTGAGGGTAGCTCAGGAAGAACTGCTCCGGCGGGCGCAGGCCGGCATTCGAGAGTGCTCGTGCCACGAGATCGACCTCGGTGACGTCATCGCCGCGGGCGTTGTGCTCGGCGACGAGCCGGTGCAGCCGGATGCCCTCGGCCACCGACTCGTACACGGAGTGCTTCGGGTTGAGCGCACCCGACGGGTCCTGCATGACGAGTTGGACCCGGCGGCGGTAGCCGCGCAGCGCGGCGCCACCGGTGGGAAGCCGCTTGCCGAGAGCGGTCACCTCTCCGCTCGTGGGACGTTCGAGGCCGAGAAGCGCTCTGCTCAGCGTCGTCTTTCCGGAGCCCGACGCACCGACCAGAGCCAGGATCTCGCCGTCCCGGACCTCGAGGTTCACGCCGTCAACGGCACGGACCTCGCTGCGACCGTGGAGTGAGGGGAACGTGACATGGAGATCGGTCGCGCTCAGCACGATGCGGTTCATCGGGCCACCGTCGATTCCGTACGGGCGATGCCCAGATCCTCGGCGCGCAGGCAGCCGGTTTTCAGCCCGTGTGCGTACCTGGCGAACTCCGGCTTGTGGACGAGGCAGTCGCCGTCGAGAGACGTGCACTGCGCGGCGAATTCACGCTCGGCCACGTCGTCGACGACGGTGACCGGATCGTCCGCGAGCCCCTGGGGCCGATACCTCGACGCCGGGTCGCCGATCGTGGGGAACGCGCCTGCGAGAGCCCGCGTATAGGGATGCTTCGCCTGCGCGAACACCCTCGGACCGGGAGCCTGCTCTATGATGCGGCCGCCGTGCATGACGACCACTTCGTCGCACACGCTCGACAGGACCGCGAGGTCGTGGCTGATCATCATCAAGCCGAGTTCGAGCTCGACCGCCAGGTTTCGAAGCAGGCGCAGGATCTGGGCCTGCACTTTCACGTCGAGCGCGGTGGTTGCTTCGTCGGCGATCAGCAGCTTGGGGTCGCAGGCGAGCGCCATGGCGATCATGATGCGCTGCTTCTGTCCGCCCGAAAGCTGATGGGGGTAGCTGTACGTGTGCTCCGCCGCGAGGCTCACCATGTCGAGCAGTTCGGCCACGCGGAGATCGCATGCACGCCGCGTCGTCTCGGGTCGGTGGACGAGAATGGGTTCGGCGATCTGCTCGCCCACCGTCCGCACGGGGTTGAGCGAGTTCATCGCTCCCTGAAAGACGATCGCGGCATCCGACCAGCGCATGCGGCGCAGCGCGCCCCAGGTGAGGGAGTTGACGTCCTTGCCGCAGACCTCGACCCGCCCCTCCACGCCTGCCTTGCGGGGGTGGAGCCGCAGCACGGCGCTCGCCACCGTGGACTTTCCCGAACCCGATTCGCCGGCGATGCCAAGGGAGCGGCCTTGGTCGAGTGAGAGAGAAACGCCGCGCACGGCGGCGATGTCTCCTCGACCGGATCGGTACGTGACCCGGAGATCTTCGATCCTCAGCAGTTGGGTCATCGGCCCTCCTTGAGGCGCGGATTGACGATGTCCTCGAGCGCTTGGCCGGCCATCGTGAACGCGAGTACCACCACGATGACGCAGATACCGGGCGGGAGCAGCGCCCACCATGCCCCCAGCGACACGGCACCGGTGCCGAACGCCGCGTTGAGCATCGTGCCCCAGGAAACCGCTGTCGGGTCGCCGAAGCCGAGGAAGGACAGCGTGGTCTCGGCAAGAACCGACCCGGCGACCGTGAGTGTCGTGTTCGCGAACACGAGCGGCAGCACGTTGGGGAACACATGTTTCGACATGAGGTGCCAGGGCCCCGCGCCGAGCACCCGCGCTCGTTCCATGAACGGCCGTTCGCGCACCGAGAATGTCTGCGCCCGGATCACCAGCGCCGTCGCGGGCCAGCCGGTGATGCCGATCACCACGATGATCGAGAGCAAGGAGCCGCCCAGCAAGGTCGCCAGGACGAGGGCGAGGGGCAGGAATGGAATGACGATGAACCATTCGGTGAGCCGGAAGAGGACGGTGCCTGCCCACCCGTCCGATATCCCCGAGGCCATGCCGACGATCGTGCCGATCACCATCGAGATGACCGTGGCCATCAGGCCCACCAGAAGCGGAACGCGGGCCCCGAATATGAGCAGGGTGAGTATCGAACGTCCGTTGTCATCGGTTCCGAGCGGATACTTTCGGCTCGGCGGCGCCAGGATCGGACCCGACGCGGCACTCACGCGCAACTCATGGGAGTCGGCCAGCAGCGGCGCGAAGACCGCGATGACCGCGAAGACCAGGAGCACGGCGAGTCCGACCATGCCCGCCCGGTTCGCGCGGAACTTCGCCCACGTACGACCCCAGGCTTCGCGACGGAGCTTCCAACGGAGCGCTCTCGCGCTGGACCGTCGAGGGGGAGCGGGTGCTGTGGTCATGCTTTCACCCTCGGATCTTGGAGTGCGTAGATGAAGTTCGCCACCATGTTGGCGACCACGACCGCGGCCGAGAAGACGAGGAACAGCCCCTGCAGAAGCGGCAGATCGGGAATCCTCATGGCTTCGCTCGTGAGCAGTCCGAGCCCCGGGATGGAGAAGACGGTCTCGATGGTGATCGCACCACCCACGGTGAACGCCAGGTTGAGTGCGATGAGCGTGGTCATGGGCAACCGAGCGTTCGGGAGTGCATGCCTGTGCAGGACCTGCCGGTCGGAGAGCCCCTTGGCGCGCCCGGTGAGCAGGTAGTCCTCTCCCATGACGTCGAGCATGGACGACCGCATGATCATCGAGTATTCGGCGAGATATGTGACCGTCAGCGTCGTCGTCGGCAGGACGAGGTGCCAGATGGTGTCCGCGACGCCCTCGACGCTCATCGGTGCGACTCCGGGCGAATGGAGCCCGCCGATGGGGAAGACGCCGAAGACCGGGTTGGCGGCGAACACCATGAACAGCAACAGACCGAGCCACCATTCCGGCATGGAGTACAGGACGGTCGCGAAGGCCGATGTCGAGCGGTCGAACCGCCCGCCGTGCTTCCACGCCTGACGGCTGCCCAGCCGGCTGCCCAGCCAGATCGAGAGAACCGTCGCCGGCAGGACGAGGAGGAGGGTCGGCCATACGCGCTCCCCGATGAGGTCGGGGACCGGTTTGGAGTACTGGAAGGAAACGCCGAAGTCTCCCGTGAAGACCTGCTTCAGGTACTTTCCGAACTGCATCCAGAGCGATTCGTCGAGTCCCAGCCGGCGCCGGATCTCTTCCAGGTCCTCTGCGGTACGAGCCTTTCCTCGGCCGAGGGTCCGTTCGGGATGGGGGTTGATCACCCGGAACAGGAAGAAGTTCACGACGATGACGAACATCAGCGCGCAAGCCGAACCGGCGAACTGCGTCAGCACGAACCTGCGGCTGAAGCGGCCGGCGAGCCGTGAACGTCGATGAGGAAAGCCTGGTCCGACCAGCCCGTCGACATGGGTGGCGGTAGAGATCGATGGCGACGTCATTCTCGCTCCTCCGCTGTCGCTCGGCGCCATCGCGCTACTGCGAATCGCCCGAGTAGCAAGATCAAAATCAGCGCTGCGAGGCTGCGATAGACGACTGTCGCCGTTCGCGCCGTTCGGTCCGCACTCACGTCCTGAGCGGCACCATCGGTCGGCCTCAGGTCGTAGAGACTGGTGACGTCGGCCATGACGTCACCACCGGGCTGAAACGCGGAGGTCCATCCCGTCCACCGATCGCTGCGATATGCCTGCTGCGCCATCGGCTGTCCCATCACGATGTAGGGAGCATCGTGGTAGAGAATCTGCTGCATCTTCTTGACGATCTCGACGCGTTTGTCGTGGTCCAGTTCGTTTTTCTGTTCGGTGTACAGATCGTCGTATTCCTCGGAGCAGTACCAGCTGTCACTCTGAAGCGAGCGTTGGTCGCAAGTCAGGTAGACGAGCATCGCGTCCGGGTCGTCACTGAAGCCCCAGCCCCACCAGAACATGTCGTAATTCCCGCTGAGGATTTCGTCGGTCAGCTTGTCGGCCGTCATCGCATCGAGCGTGATGTCGAATCCGAGATTCTGCATCCACTCGCGGACGAGTCGAGTGGCGAGGAGGGACGACTGGTCCGACGCGTCGACCGCGATCCGGAGCCGTGGTACCGAGCGGCCGGTCGGAAGGGTGCGCCTGCCGTGGGCGTCCAGCTTGTAGCCGGCCTCGTCGAGCCTCTGGGCGGCGAGTTTCGGATCGTACGTCGTGCCGTCTGCCGGCGGCTTCCACTGGAAGTCCGGGAAGCCGTCGGGGACGATCGTCCTCAGAGGTGACAGACCTCCTTTGAACGCCTTGCGCGAAAGCTCCGCCGGATCGAAGGCGGTGGACAACGCGAAACGGAACTTGGGATCGAGAACCGCAGGGTTCGGATCACCGAGCGGCCGGCCTGTCTTGAGGTCGGAAGAGCCCGAATTGAAACCCACTTCGACGAAGTTGCCGAGGAGTGGGAATTGACCGGCGTACATGTGCTGCCGATTCTTGAGCTTTCGAACCTGTAGCGCGTTCACGCTCGGTGTATAGTCGATCTCCCCCTTTCGAATCGCCTGCATGATCGTGTCCTGTGCTTTGAAGAACCGCCAGTCGACGTACGCGACCGGACTGAGCCCACGCCAGTTACCGGGCCACGCTTCGAAGCGGTACAACGAGCTGCCCGCCCCTCCCTCGAGGAGTCGGTAGGGCCCGGACGTCACCAAGCTTTTCGGACCGAGAGGATACTGGTCGAGCTTCTCGTCGGGATAATGCTCAAAGATATGCTTCGGGAGTATAGGGATCGGCATTTTGGGCAGCGTCGCGCTCGGCGCGCCAAGGCTCAGCTCGACGGTGATGTCATCCGGGGCGTTCACGGTTTTCACGTTGTCGAGATAATTTCCCCATGTACTGTTCCCCTGCCCACCCTCGAGCACGCGGCCGAGCGTATATGCTGCGTCGGCTGCGGTGAGCGGTTTCCCGTCGCTCCATTTGAGACCAGGCCGCATGTGGTACGTGACGGTAAGGCCGTCGGCCGCGACATTCCACGATTCGGCGAGCCCCGGTCCCTGTTCGGCGAGGGAATCGTGAGAGGGCGAGGTCAGTGCCTCGAACAGGTACGGTATCAGGGCGTACGAGTTGGACAGGATGTATGTCAAGGGATTAAGCGTGTCGACCTCGCCAACGGCCCCGATAGTGAGCTTTCCGCCCGCGCCCCGCGAACCCGCGCTGCCGGGTCCTGATGCAACCGAATCGGTCCCTGATCGATGACCGGAAACGGCGGAGGAGGTGGTAAACATGCTGGTAAGGAACGCTGCTAGAGCTATCGCTGCCAGAGACGCGGTGGCGACTCGCGCGAAAGAGACTCGGGGGTGAAACCTGCGACAACCTGATGCGGATCTCCACGACATACTGGGCCTCCCTCACGCCGGTGACCGGCGTGTCCACGTCCTCGAAGGGTGCGCCCTCGTGGCACGTGCGTTTCGTATTCCGATCAGTAGACCAGCCGATGCCCTGGGCATCTTTGGCGCTTCGGCTGAATTTGGCTCGGCAGATTTAGAGGAGTTGCCACAAAGTGCTGATTCGGCGGCTTGGGGCGTGTCGCCGGGATCGGCGGGGCGTCGCGGTGGGCGTGGGGAAGGCGCCGCTGTGGTTGGTCTCGGACGAGTTGTGGGCTCGGGTTGACCCGTTGTTGCCGGTGCTGCCGTTGCGGCACAGGGGGGCGGAATCCCGGGCGCTTTCCCCTCTTGTGGTCATGGTGATCGGCTCCAATAAGCCGAAATTCGCCCGACACTGAGGAACCGCGTGCTCGGGTCGAGCGCCTCGAAAGGTGGGCATGTATGCGCTGCCTACGTCGAGACGTGAAGCATCAGTCCGGGCGACGGACAGGCGGTCCGGGCGGACGCACCGGCCGGCATCGACATCCCAGGACGCGGCCGGGCTCAGGGGCAGGGCATGAGGACATGGCACCACCGTCCTCGGCCACGACGAGCACCCCCGCAGGGGACGCCACACGAACCGAGGCTCAGTCGCCCCCCTGGAAAACGATCCTCGGACGCCTGTGGAACCGTTCGCAAAAGCACCGCAGGTCACCTGTTCGATGCCCGGCTCTGCTTGACACCTCGAAAGAGTGAGTGATTGAGTACTCACATGAAGACGGAACAACGAAGGACGCTCTCCACCGCGGAGGAACGCCGAGGAACGGTGCTGCGCACCGCGATCGGCGCCTTCGCGGCCCGGGGCTACTTCGGCACCACGACCGCAGAGGTGGGCAAGGCCGCCGGCATTTCGCAGGCGTACGTGTTCCGGCTCTTCCCCAACAAGGAAAGCCTGTTCGCCGCAGTGGTCGAGCACTGCTTCGCGCGGATTCGGGAGAGTCTGGAGCGCGGTGCCGCAGGTGCCGAGAGCAGTTCGGCGGAGGTCGTACTGGCTGCGATGGGGGACGAGTACGCTCGCCTGATCAGCGACAACGACCTGCTGATGGTGCAGATCCACGCCCAGGCCGCCGCCGCGTCCGAGGTGGTGATCCGCGATGTGGTGCGGACCGGATACGCACGGCTCGTCGAGTATGTGCGCGGTGCCTCGGGCGGCACCGACGCGCAGGTCCAGGAGTTCTTCGCCCGGGGCGCGCTGTGTCACCTGGTGTCCGCCATCGGCGCGCACGAGGCGGACGGCCCGTGGGCCCGGACGCTCACGACGGGCATCCGGCACCACTGAGTCGCGGACTCCCGCGCATCCCGCACCATCCCCGGAGGTTCCGAGGGCGACCCGACGCACCGCGTCGTGTCGCTCCCGGCTGCTTTCGGATCGAAGAGTGAGTGATCAATCAGTCATGGTCGGCGATCGGATCGGTGACCGAAGCAACCCAGGAGGAACCGTCATGTTCGCAGCCCTCATCGCCGGCCTCACCGCCCTGCCGTTGGCCGTAGGCGCCGGTACGGCACCCATCGGCGTCGACGAGTCGGCGCCGGTCATCACCCGTGACGAGATCGTCATCCACGCGCCACTGGACCGGGTATGGCGCATCCAGACCGACGTCGAGGGCTGGCCGTCCTGGCAGCCGGGCGTTTCCTCGGTGGTCAAGCGCACGCCGGGAGCGCTGCGTCCGGGCTCGTCGTGGGTCTGGTCGACCGAGGGCCTGGAAGGCATCACGTCGACCGTCAAGCAGGTGCAGCCCAAGAAGCGGATCGTGTGGGGCGGCCCCGCGCAGGGCATCACCGCGGTCCACGTGTGGACGTTCGCCAAGACCGAGAACGGCGTCGTGGTGCACACCGAGGAGTCCTGGGCCGGCGAACCGGTCGAGGCGAACCGGGAGTTCCTGCAGGGCGCGCTGGACGCCTCCCTGGACCACTGGCTCCACAACCTCAAGGCGCGCGCCGAGGGGCGGTGCGACTGAACGCGCGCCGACCGGGCGCTGCCCGCGGAGGGCTCTTTTTTGGACCCAAAGAATGATTGATCAATCACTCACAATCGACAATGTCCAGGAGGCTCCCATGTCCGGTCCCCGCCGCCGCCGCGCGGGCGCGCCCACCGCCGCGGCGGCTGCTCCGCACGTCGCCCGATCCGGGCCGATCCTTGCCGTACTGGCCTGTGCCCAATTCGTCGTCGTGCTCAGCACCTCGATCGTCAACGTGGCATTGCCACAGGTCAGAGACGGGGTCGGGCTGTCCGGCACCGGGATGGCCTGGGTCATCAACGCCTACGGCCTGGCCTTCGGCGCGCTGCTCCTGCTCGGCGGGCGGGTGGCCGACCTGCTCGGCCGCCGCCGGGTGCTCAACGCGGGACTCGTGATCTTCACGGCGGCCTCGGCCGCCGCGGGGATCGCCACCGGCGGCGGTGTGCTCATCGCCGCCCGCGCGGCACAGGGCGTCGGCGCCGCGGCCGTCGCGCCGGCCGCGCTGTCCCTGGTCATGCAGGTCTTCCCACCCGGCCCCGCGCGCGGGAAGGCGCTCGGCGTGTGGGGCGCGGTATCCGGCGCGGGCGGCGCCGCGGGCGTCCTGCTCGGCGGTGTGCTCACCGAAGGGCTCGGGTGGCGCGCGGTGTTCTTCGCGAGCGCCCTCGCCGCCGCGGCCGTCCTGGCGGTCGGCCTGCGCGTACTGCCCGACTCCGCCACGACGGGCGACGGCCTGCGCTCCCTCGACATCGGCGGCGCCCTGGCCGTCACCCTCGGGCTGGTCGCCCTGGTGTACGGCCTGACCACCGCGGGCCGTTCCGGATGGACCGACACATGGGTCCTGGCGTCGATCGCCGTGTCCGCCGTCCTGCTCGTGCTCTTCGCCGTACTGGAACTGCGCCACCCCCGACCGCTGTTGCCGCCCCGACTGGTCCGGGTCGGCGCGGTCGCCCCGGCCAATGTGGTGATGGCGCTGCTGGGCGGCGTCTGGGTCGGCCTGTTCTTCTTCCTTCCGCTCTACCAGCAACAGGTCCTCGGCGACAGCCCGCTGCGCGCCGGGGTCACCCAACTGCCGCTGGCCGTCGCGAACATGATCGGTGCGGCGATCGCCCCGAGGCTGGCCCGCCGGATCGGGGCGACGCCCACGCTCACGGTCGGCATGACCCTGCTCGCTGCCGGGCTGCTGTGGTTGTCGCAGATCTCCGCCGACGGCAGCTTCACCGGCGACATCCTCGGCCCGACCGTCGTGGTCGGCCTGGGCCTCGGCGCGGCGTTCGTGCAGTTGACCGGCGCCGCCGTGACCGGGGTCCCGGCCAAGGACGGCGGACTGGCCGGCGGACTGGTCAACACCACGCGCCAGATCGGCGGTGCGCTGGGACTGGCCGTGCTGGGCACGCTGGCCGCGTCCCGGACCGAGGCCGCCCGAGGCACCACGCACATCGTGGCGCTCACCGACGGCTACCGGATCGCGTTTCTGGTCTCGGCGGCGATCGCCGCCGTCGGTACCGCACTGACCCCGCTGCTCGCCCGTCGGGCAACCGACCCCGCCACGCCGACACCGGCCGCCGAGCGCTCCTGACCGACCTCGCCCCGGCCCCGACCACCACCGCGCACCACGTTTTCGAAGGGAAGCTCACCATGAACTCCGTCGACAGCCACGACAGCACCGAGAAGAAGCCCTACCTCTCCGGGCACTACGCCCCGGTCGCCGACGAGATCACCGCCACCGATCTGATCGTCGAAGGCGCCCTCCCGCCCGAGTTGACCGGCAGCCTGCTGCGGGCGAGCCACAACCCCAAGCCCGGTGTCGTCACCTCCCACTGGTTCAAGGGCAGCGGCATGGTGCACGGCATCCGCCTCCGCGAGGGCCGTGCCGAGTGGTACCGCAACCGCTGGGTCCGCACCCCCGCACTCGACGGTGCCCCGTATGCGACCGAGCGCGGTCCCGACTTCACCGTCAGCACGGCCGGCACGCACGTCATCGAACACGCCGGCCGCCTGCTCGCGCTGTGCGAGTCCGCGCTCCCGTACGAGATCACGCCCGAACTCGACACCGTCGGCGCCTACGACTTCGGCGGCAAGCTGACCTCCTTCATGACGGCGCATCCGAAGGAGGACCCGGTCACCGGCGACCTGCACTTCTTCGCCTCGTCACCGTTCGCGCCTTTCCTGACCTACTACGTCGTGGCCCGGGACGGCGAGTTGACCATCAGTCAGGAAGTGCCGGGCGCGAGCGCGGCACTCAAGCACGACTTCGCCATCACCGAGAACCACGTCCTTTTCCTCGAGGGGTCCGTCACCTTCGATCCGACCGAACACTCCGGCATCCCGTACGGATGGAGCGACGACCAGCCCTGCCGGATCGGCGTCATGCCGCAGGGCCCGGCAGGCGCCGCCGCCATCCGCTGGTACGACGTCGCCGCCGGCTTCGGCATGCACTTCGCCAACGCCTACGAGGACGCCCTCGGCCGGATCGTCATCGAAGGCTCCACCGTGGACCGCACCGGCTGGGACCGCTCGTGGGCGTGGTGGACCGGCCGCCCCGGCCGTGGCGCCGAACCCACCTCCGGCTCCACCAATCGCCGCTGGGTCGTCGATCCGGCTTCGGGGACCGCGTGCGAGGAGCAGACCGACGACCTCATCGTGGAGTTCCCCACCATCAACGAGAGCCGCCTCGGCCGCATTCACCGCTATCAGTACGCACTGGCCTTCCCGAACGACGAAGGCATCGGCAACCACACCCTGGTCAAGTACGACCGCGCCACCGGTGCCCGGCAATTGCGTCCGGTCGGCGTCGGCCAACTCCCCAGCGAGGCCGTCTTCGTGGCGGCGGCGGACGCCGTCGACGAGGACCACGGCTATCTCCTGACCGTCGTCGGCGATCTCAACACCGAGCGCTCGCGACTGCTGGTCCTGGACGCCCGTGACCTGACCGCCGCCCCGGTCGCCACCGTCCGTCTCCCGCGCCGGATCCCGGCGATGATCCACGGTTCCTGGATTCCGGACCCGAACTGACCCCTGCCAAGGCGATCGGCACCCCGTACGCAACATCGGCGGGGCCGGTCCGACACGTCGGACGACCGACGTGACCCACGTTCGCCGAACAGCCCCCGTGCGTCGCACGGGGGCTGTTCGGCCACCACCACCCGTCCGCACCACCGCGCCCATGGAGGCCGCCATGACCGGCCGGATCACCACCGCCACGTCCACCGCACCGTCGTCCGCTCGGGGCCGGGCCGTCGACAACCGGCTGTCCTACGTGAGTTCGGCCTCGCCTGGCTCATCGGACACGGCCGGGCGGACGGTTCGTGGCGGTTCACGTGGTCGCGCAGTGGCGCAAGGCGGCGTACGGGCGCTCGGCGAGTGGAAACCGCTACGACACGCACTTCGTGAACGCCGAGATCCGGGGAGGCAGGCCGTTCGACTGCCCGGGGCCGGGGCCGGGGCCGGGGCCGGGGCTGGGGCTGGGCAGTCGGGTTCCGTTCGCTCGTGCGGTGGCCGGGGAGCGATGCACGGGGGCGAACCGGTGCGTGTCGCGACGCCGCCCGCGTCTTGGCCTGGCGCGGTCCGTGGGATCCCGGGGACCGGCGCGCGGTGTCGGTATCGCCCGACACACCAGACGCGGAGCGACGTGATTCGGGGCGGGCTCGACCGCGCCGGATCGGGAGGAATCGTGGACGATCGGCCGGCCGGCGAGGTCGGTAACGCGGGACTCGGGCCGTGTCCTCGCCCGCCGGGGCGTGCTCGACGCGATGCCAGGCCGTCACGAACTCCTCCAACGCCCGGACCGGATCCGTCCCCACGTACGCAACCCACTCCGCCCCGGCACCCGTGTCATGAAGGCGACCCCAACGTGCCGACCGCACACGTTCTCCCGCGTGATCTTCCGAGCCGGGTCCGACGCCCCCGGCGGCTCCGTCCCATGGGGGATCACGGGGTGTTGCTGGGACCTGGCTGCGCTGCGCACCCGCCGGCGACCGGCGCGACGACGTGGCCGCTCGTACGCGGCGCCGCCGGCCGGCACGTCGGCTCCGACGACCGGTCCGTCCCCGGGGTGACGCCGGCTGCGCGGAGGTCGCCCCGTTCTCTCGCGTACGCCGCCCGGACCGCCGGCGCGGATCCCTGCGAGGGGGGTCGGCCCGGGCGCGGCGGTGGTCTCGTGTGGCGGGAAAGGTGGCCGGATCGACTATGGGGTCGGGTCGGGGGGCTCGGGTTCAATGGCGGGGTCGATGCAGCCTGAGGAGCTTGGGGAGGCGGGGAGTCGTGTCGGACACCACCGGCGGAATCACGCAGGAACAGGTTCGGGAGAGGGCCGCCCGGATCCGGGCGGGCCTGGAGCGTTGGAAGGTCGAGGGTTTCGACCCGACGGCGGCGCTGGACGTGGAGGCGGTGGCGCGTGGGGCGCTTCAGGCGCGGGCCCGGCCGAAGCCGACCGCGCACGACGTGCTGAACGTGATCCGGCCGGAGTGGGAGAAGGAGGCGGCGCAGCAAGGGCTGACCGGCGAGGCCGTGAGCGCGTTCGCCGGGCGGGTCCTGGCCGAGGACGGCCCGAAGGTCTACTGCGAGTCGTATGGCGTCTGGTACTTCGTCCATCTCAACAAGAAAGCCGTCGAACTGATCGGCGAGAGCGCGGAGATGTTCAACGCCGTGCTGGAACTGGCCGCGATGGGGGATGAGTTCGTCGAGGACATCGTCACCCTGCTGGAGGCCTTCGTCGTCGCCGAGGTGGCGGCGATCAAGGGAGTCTCCGAGAGCACGAGCAACGGTCAGGTCGCGCTCGTAGGGGTCTATCCCGTCCCCATCCCCGTGGTCCAGTCCGACGCGGACTACGACTGGGACGCCGAGGACGCGGCCGGCTGGCTGGGACACCATATCCACTGACGGATTGGCGCGCCCCGGCCCCGTGCGGTGTCGCCGTCGCGTCCATGGCCGCGTCCGACCAGGGCGTCGATCCACCGTACGGCGCCCTCGTCGACCTCGCCCGCGCCGTCGACACCGATAAGGCCGACGTGTACACCGTCGCCGAACACCTGCGCTCCTGGCGCCTCCGACCCCGACCGGGCCCCGAGAACGACACGATCCAGTCCTCGTTGCGGCGACCGACCATTCTCGCGGGTTTCATTCGGGTCGATGGCGGCGAGTTGCCCGACGCGCTCCGGGCGGCGTTGCATCCCGTTGCCCAGGCACCATTCCCGAGTTGCCGTCCGATGGGGATGCCGCAGGCGATCGCGTCGATCGGCGCGGCCGGGCCCGTCACGACACCGACCACACCCGACCGCAGGCGCGCCGACACCGCCGAGACCGTCACCGGCGCGGTTCGCCGGCCGAACAACCGCATTCCGGACGCGGGACCGCCATACCGGGCACGAGGAGTCGAACGGACACCAAAACCCGCCGGCAGGCACACCGTGAAGGAGGCTCCGGTGGCGAACGACGACAGGCCCACGACGATCGCCGAGATCCGGGAGACGTTGTCCCCGGCAGAGGCCCCGGAGTTCGAGGAATAACTCGCGAACCCGCCGTTCGACCGGTTGCACGCGAAGATCGTGCCGGAACGAGCCCTGACCCCCCAGGAACGCGCCGAGGACCGCGCCCGGTTCGAGCGACTGCGTACCGGTGACTTCTCGGGCCGGGTCGACTCCGACGGCACCCCTACACCCCATGAGCTTGACGGTCCGCTACGCCCCGCAGGCCTCGCGGGAAATCAGCAGGCTGGACGCGGCCCCTCGGGCGGCCTTGCCTCGGTGGGATCGGCCGCCTACCGGTCGGGGTCCGCGTGGTGGACGGTGACCGTTTTGACGTACCGCCGGGTGCGATCCTCTCTTCGACCCGGTGTTTCGAGGGGAACGCAGGCCGGCCGCTGTCGGTTGCGGTGCGTTTTCCCACATCGGCTTCGACCCGTGTGGGCGAGTGCGAAAGGTGAACCGGGAAAGGCTCCGGGCTCCCCACGAGGAGGGTTCACCGGTGAAAGACGCAACGGGCAGCGATCCTCGACCCAGCGAAGGCGATCCACCCAACGAAGCGCATGCCCCGAATACTTCAAGGCGCCCGCAGAGCACGACAGCAGCGGACACATCCGAAACGGCGGGCGTGCCCGGCCTGTTCAACGCCGCGACCAAGCCGATTCCCGCCGACTGGTACCTGCGCGACCAGCCGTCCGCGCCGACTCGGCGGCCCGCGTCCGCGCCGGAGGCCCCGGCCGAGCCGGCCGAACGCCGACGCGCGGACGGTCGGGAACCGCGCCGACGCCGCCGACGCACGCCGATCGTGTGGAGTCTGGCCGGTGTCCTGGTGCTCGGTGGGGCCGGGCTCGGGGCGACCCTGTCCCTGAGAGATGAAGACGGCAAGAACGATCGGACGGATACGGCGGTGGGCGCGGAGCCCGCCCCCGCGCCCACGGCGTCGACCGCGTCCTCGGCGGTGAAGTCGCCGGCCAACGACGTGGACTCGCCCAAAAACCCGAAGGCGCTCACACCGGCCGCGTACACCGCGTGGAAGAAGATCGACCAGGCGATGGCGGCCGAGGGCATCGAGCTGAACCTGAACTCCGGCAAACGCGGCTGGGGACACCAACAAAAGCTGTTGGACGAGAAGATCGCCGAGGTCGGCTCCCGCGAGGAGGCGCTGCGCTGGGTGCTGCCGCCGGAGAAGTCGATGCACGTCCAGGGCATCGCGGTGGACATCTACCCGGCCAACGCCCAGGCGTGGCTCCAGGCCAAGGGCGGCAAGTACGGCTGGTGCCGGCTGTACGACAACGAGGTCTGGCACTTCGAGTACAACGCCTCGTACATCAAGGGCTGCCCACCTCGCCTGCCCAGCGCCCTCGACTCGTGACGGGGCCGGGGCCGGCGACGGCAACTCGTCGGGCCCGGTGGAACGGCGCCCGACTCCGAGTCGGCTCGCCCGCCGCGTGCTCGAGGAGTCGATCACCCGGATCGGTGATGGAGAACCGGAGCCGGGAACCTTGGACGTGGTCGGTCGGATCCGTCCCTTTCCGGCCGTCTCCTCAGCGGCATTCCGCTTCGGTGCACGCTCTGATGCGGGTGGGGACGTCGTGGCATTTGTCGTTGTTGCGCTCTCCTGCGGCCGTGTGAGGCGATCGATCGGGGCCGGCTCCGCTTGTCGTGGCGCTGTGGGCCGAACGGCTCGTCGGGAGGAGTGCGACCAGTGCCGCGAGGGCGAGCAGGACGACGAAGAGCGCGTAGGCGCGGGCGGTGCCCACGAGTCCTCCTCCGTGCACGACCGAGATCCCCGCGATGACGGAGGGCGCGCCCATGCCGAGGTAGCAGACGAGGTAGAGGACCGAGAGCACGCCGGCCCGCTCGTGTGGGGCGGCGAGTGGGACGACGGTGCGAATGCCGCCCTGGAATCCGGCCCCGAAACCGATGCCCGCGACGACGGTGCCGGCGCAGAACCCGACAGTCGAGGACCGGTCGATCGCGAGCAGTATGCCCGCCATGGCGACCACGAGCATTGCGATGCCGAGCAGCATGACGGTGCGGGGCCGGGTGTGGTCGAGTGCGACGGTCGACAGGGACCCGGCCATGGCGAGCAGGAAGAATCCGAGCCCGCCCACCACCGCCGACGGGGAGCCGGACAGTTGCCGCGCAAGCGCCGGACCGAGCGAGCCGTAGAAACCCGCGAGCGCCCACACCGCGAACAGGATGGGCGCCGCCGCGAGCACGGGGCCGCGCAGACCGGCAGGCATCGCGAGCCGCGGCACGAGAGCGGCGCGCGCACCGGGCTTGCGGGTCGTCGCCTCCGGCATCAGGGCCACTCCGATGCCTTGCAGGACGAAGACGCCGACGAACACGAGATAGATCAGGTGGGTGGGCGCCGGCAGGTACTGGACCAGGAGCCCGGACAGCAGCGCGCCGGTGCCGGTGCCGATTCCCGGCGCGGTGGCGTTGGCCACGGTGCCGCGTCTGCGGTCGACGTCGAGCATCGCCGCGCCGAGTGCGCCGAGTGCCCCGCCGGTGGAGATGCCCTGCAGCGCGCGGCCGATCAGCAGGGCGTCCACCCCGTCCGCGGTGGTGAGCACGACCATTGCGATGGTCTGGACCGCGAGCGCGGCCAGCAGTACCGGGCGGCGACCGACGTGGTCGGACAGCCGCCCGAGTACGAGAAGGGCGAGCAGCACGGCGACGGCGTACACGCTGAAGACGACGGTGGTGGTGATCGGCGAGAAGTGCCACGTGCGGGCGTAGGTCGCGTACAGCGGGGTCGGCGCGCTGGAGGCGGCCAGGAAGGAGACGAGGATCGATGCCGGCAGCAGCAGGCTCGCGAATCGCGGACGGCGGCCGGTGACGGCTCGGCCGTCGGGCGGCGGCATACGGTCGGTGTCCGAGGAGTGGGTGTTCACGCTCGTCCTTTCCGGCTGGGTCGAGTGCGCTGTCGCGGGTCGGCGGTGGGCGGTGCGACGTACCTGTTCGGTGGGTCCGGGCGGTGGCGTCGGTGCGCTCGTTCGCCGCACCCGAGGGCGTTCGGTACCCGTGGGAGGAGGGCGCGGTCTCCTGCATGCGCGTTCGCCCGGGGGAGTGCCAGGCTCGTGCGGCGGTTCTCCCCCCATCGAGCGACGGGGGCCTTCCGACCGCCTGCGTTGCGACGGCCCCGATCGAGCCGAGCCCCGACAGGGCGGGTGGGCATGGTGAACGGCCCGAGCCTGCTCATCGGTTGCCGCCTCGGGGATGAGCCCGGGACCGGGGCAGGCCTGCGGAATCGATGCTGATGCCCCCTCGGGGCAGACAACGGGCTGCGGGGTTCGGGCGATCCGGGGCGTGGTGTGCGGCGCGGTGGCTTCCCACACCGCGTTGACGTCGGCAGCCGGCGCCCATCGGTTACGTGCTGCGGAACAGATTCGGTCACATGTCGAGAATCGCTCCGTCACGCCGCATCAACGAGTGGCAATAATGCCTATCTTCATTAGAATGCTGCCATGGGTGTCCATCGGGTGGCCGTGGTGGTGCTGGACGGGGTGGCCCCGCTCGATCTGGCCATCCCCACGCAGGTGTTCAGCAGCCGTCCGGAGACCTCCTACGCGCTGACGGTGTGCGCCCTGTCCGACCGGGTGGCCACCACCGGTGGTTTCGGTCTGGCCATCGACGCCGGACTCGACCAGGTCCGCCGTGCGGACACCGTGATCGTGCCCGGTTTCCAGCCGCTGCTGCGGCCACCGCCCCGGGCGGTGCTCGACGTGCTGGCCGAGGCCCGCGGCCGGGGCCGGCGGGTGGTGTCGATCTGCACCGGCGCCTTCGCGCTGGCTGCCGCCGGCGTCCTGGACGGGCTGCACGCCACCACCCACTGGCGGCACGTCGACGAGCTCGAACGGCGGTTCCCGGCCGTGGCGGTGGACCGCGACGTGCTCTACGTCGACGAAGGCGAGGTACTCACCTCGGCAGGGGTGTGCTGCGGCATCGACCTGTGCCTGCACATCGTGCGCCGTGACCTGGGCGCGGTCACCGCCAACCGGATCGCCCGCAGCCTGGTCGCTGCTCCCCATCGCGACGGCGGTCAGGCCCAGTACGTGCCGGCGCCGGTGGCGGTCGTCGGTGACACGTCCCTGGGTTCGACGCGGGCCTGGGCCCTGGAGCGCCTCGACCAGCCGCTGAGCGTCGAGGAACTCGCCCGCCACGCTCGTATGTCGCAGCGCTCGTTCATGCGCCGTTTCACCGAGGAGACCGGCACCACACCGCTGCAATGGCTGGTCAACGCCCGGGTAGGGGTTGCCCGCGAACTCCTGGAGACCACCGACCACTCGATCGATCAGGTGGCTCGGCAATGCGGACTGGGCTCGGCGGCGAACCTTCGGCTGTACTTCCGACGCGCCCTGCAGACCACGCCGACCGCCTACCGAAGCACCTTCACCCGCCACCCCCGGCCACAACGCCCCTGACCTTCACGACGGGAACGGACGGCGAGTCGAGGGCCGAGTATCACCGGAGGCGGGCCCGCCGACCATTGCCGGAACGGGCCCGTGGGGGCACCGAATGCGGCCAGGCGTCCTTGGGCGGGCCACCGCCCCGGCGTCGAGTCCGGCAGCCCACCCGAGGACTCTCGGCCCCGGCGTCGGGTCCCGCGCCGGGACAGCGATGATCGGGCGGCATCGTGCGGCCGAGGCGGGCCGGACCAGGTCGGGAAGGCGCTTGATGCCGGCGCGGGCGAAACGCTTCCGGCGTCGGCCCCGCCGCCGGCGGAGGAGACGTGCACCGCCCGGGCCGACGAACTCGTCGCGGCCTGCGCGTCTTCGACGCCGATGTCCCGCCTCGATCTCGCCCCGGCGCGCGCGTTCGCGTACCGTCGGCCACGGTTGCGACGGTACGACCGTGCAGGGGGACGCGATGGGGCTGCTCGAGGATTTCCGCAAGGTCTACGACGCGGCGCTGTTCGCCGTGAAGTGGGCGGAGTACGGCGATCGGCTCGATGCCGGGATCGACGCGGTGCTGAAACCGTGGGTGCGCGAGCGCATCGCGCGCTGGGAGCACAGCATGATGTGGTGCGACAACGACGGCGACGTCGCGCACGCCGTCGACGGGCTCACCGCGATCGCACCGCTGTATGCCGAGCTGCGCCGTGAACTGGCCGCGGACGTGATCGGGCTGCACCGGCCCGAGGCGCCGTGGCGTGCGATCGGCCGTATCCGCAGCGAGTTGCCCGGCGCGGAAAGGCCCGTGGCGGTACGGGCCCGCTCGCGCGTCCACCACCGGCACGAGCACTACGTCCTGTGCCGCAACGAGCCGGATTCGATGTCGGACGGTCTCCAGACGTGGGAGTTCCGGGTGCTGAGCGCGCACCCTGGGGAAGCGGACGTGGCGCGGGTGTTCCCGCTCACGCTGCAACCGGCGACGCACGACCGGTACGCCACCGTGCGCGATCTCGGCGAGCTCGCGCGGAACCGCGTCTGGTACGAGGAGATGTGGTTCGCGTTCGCGGCCACCGGACGGGACGTGAGGGAGACGCCGGCGGGTGAGGACTGACCGCGCCGCCGGGCGAGCGCCGGGCATGCGCGGGGTGGTGTCGGTGGGGACGTGTCCGGAGCGGGTGACCACCTGAAACCCTCCGGTTCCGCGCGCTGTATCCGCCGTCGTCGGGCAGAAGTCGCCCATGGGTACAGCGATGCGGGTTCCCCAGACGCGGGACATGAAGGGCGAGGAGCTCTCGGCCGACGAGGCGTGGGCGACACTGCGCCGATACGGCGGCTGGACGCTGGTCAAGAACGCGTTCACCCGCTTTCGGTACGCGGACGGGTTCACCCACTCGCGCGCACTCGCGCTCCAGATGGTGTTGTCGGTGTTGCCGTTCGCGATCGCCGTCGTCGGTCTGTCCAGGGTCTTGCACACGGACACATTCGGCCGGTTCGTCTCGTCGGTCCTCGGTCGGCTGTCCACCGGCCCCAGTTCGGCGGTCGTGCAGGACACGCTGCGCGAAGCGGGCGAGGGCAGCGCGATCGCACTCTCCCTGGGATTGCTGTTCGCGCTGGTCAACGTCGCGACGGCGATGAGTCAGATAGAGCGTGGCGCCAACCGGATCTACGGCGTGGAACGCGACCGTCCGTTCGTGCGCAAGTACGGCCGCGCCGCGGTGATGACCCTCGTGGTGGGCATCCCGATCGGCCTCGGCGTACTGTTGACCGCGGCCGGTCGCGACATCGTCGGAGCGGCCGGTGACGTCTACGGCTGGAGCGACACCCAGCGGACGGTGTGCAACACCATGCGCTGGCCGGTGGGCATCGCGCTCGCGCTGATCTCGGCGTCCGCGGTGTTCCGGTGGTCACCGCGCCGCCGCCAACCCGGCTTCACGTGGCTGGCGTTCGGGGCGGCCGTGTACGTGGTGTTGTGGGTGCTGCTGACGTGGCTGCTGGGCCTGTACGTCCGGCTCAGCGGCTCGTTCGACTCGGTGTACGGGCCGCTCAGCGCGTTCGTCTCGCTGATTCTGTGGGCCTACCTGACTTCGATCGCGCTGTTCCTGGGCCTGGCGTTCGCCGCACAATTGGAAGCGGTCCGCGCCCACCTCACCGAGCCGATACAACCCGATCCCGGCGCCTGACAAGCGACTCGCACCCGTCCCGTCCCCACCGAAGGCATCCCGTGCGACCCACCGACCGGTGGCCGCACACCCCGCGACACCGGCCGACGTCCCGGGCCGTCGGGAACGCAACGAGACGTGAGCGCCCGCCGAACGGGCTGTCCGCCCAACTACATCCTGCGACAGGTGGCCATCGGATTGCGTGCCGACGTGCCCGAACATCGAGGGTGGGGCCGGGGTTTCCGCTCGGTCCACCGCGGTGTGGCGGCTTGTCGCGGGGCGTCTCAGCCGCCCAGCTTGATTGCACGGCGTACGTCGTCGGCGTAGGTCTCCGGTTGTTCCCAGGCCGCGAAGTGGCCGCCGGCAGGGTGTTCCACATAATCGCAAACGTTCAGGAACGCCTCGGCGTAGCTTCGCGGTTCCGGTTTGATGTCGCGCGGAAACACGGAGAGCACGGTCGGTGTCTCGATCCGGTCGGGGAGGGCGACCGGTTCGACATAGGTGGTGAACGAGGTGCCGATCGTGCCGGTGACCCAGTAGGCGGTGGTCCAGGTGAGAAGTTCGTCCGCAGTGAAGGCCGACTCGTCGGACCAGGACTCCAGTTTCTCGGTGATCCACGCCGCGAGGCCGGCGGGTGAGTCGCCGAGGGCGACGGCGAGCGTGTTCGGCCGCGTCGACTGCTCGGCGATGTACCCACCCTCGGTCCGGAACCACTGCGTCGACCGATCGAGGTAGGCCACAGCGTCGGGCGCGAGCTTCGCGCGGTCCGCCGTGAGCGCACGCTGCGGGGCGATGTTCGTGAGGTGCAGGGCAGCCACCCGGTCCGGGTGTTCGGCCGCGAGGATTTCCGCGACGGTGCCACCGACGTCGCCGCCGGACACCGTGTACCGCGAGTAACCGAGCTCGTCCAGAGCGTCCGCGACGATCCCGGCGATCCGGTTGGCCGACATGCCGGCACTGGTGAGCGGGGCCGCGAAGGGGAAGCCCGGCAGTGCGGGAACCACCACGTGCATGTCCGCGAGCAACGGGAGGACGCGCTCGAACCGCAACACCGAGTCCGGCCAGCCATGCAGCAGTACGACCACCGGGGCGCCGGGATCCGCGGACCGCTGGTGAATCAAACGCAGGTCGGTGTCCCCTGCCTGCACCGTCACCCACGGGAAGTCGTCGATGCGGCGCTCGTGTACGCCCCAGTCGTATCCGTTCGCCCAGCGGTCGAGCAGTTCGTCGAGGCGGGTGCCGCTGACGCCGCGCTTCCCGTCGTCACTCCATGGGGTCGTGACACGCCGCGTCCGCCGGAGTCGTTCCCGCATCTCGTCATTCATGTGTATCAGCGTACACATGATGTGTATGCTCGTACACATGATTTCGCGCAATGCGGCCGCCACCAGGCAGCGGATCCTGGAGCACGCACAACGCCTGTTCGCCCAGCACGGGTACGCGGCGATCACGGTCAAAGGCGTGGCCGACGCGGCCGGTGTGTCGCCCAACCTGATCACGCGCTATTTCGGCGGCAAGGACGGTCTTTTCCTGGCGGCGACCAGGGTGGAGATCCCGGTCTCCGACTCCTTCGAGGGCGACCGTTCCGCGCTGGGTTCGCGCCTCGCGGCGAGCATCGCCCAGCGCTGGTTCGGTGCATCCGGGGAGGACCCGCTGCTCGTCCTGCAACGTGCGTCCGGCGAACGCCCGCAGGCGGCGGAGGCGCTGGCTGCCTTCCTCGACACGCACTCGCTGGAGCCCCTGCACCGCTACCTGCGCGAGAGCGGCCTGGACGACACGGAGGCCCGCAGCCGAGCCGCGGCGATCGACGCCTTCGTGCTCGGCGTCTCGACCCGCCGCCGGGTGCTGCGTTGCGAACTCGGCGACCCCGCCGACCTCCAGACCTGGCTGAGCACCACCATCCAACGCCTCGCCGACGGGTGACGCACGACGACAAGAAGTACCGGGATCGACTTTGCGTTCGTCGGTTCGGCTCAGGTGCGTCCGGCGGTGCCGCCGCCGTAGCGGGCGTTGATCGACTCCATCGCGATGGTGGTGCCGATGATGGTGCGGATCTCGCGGTCGACGCGCGGAAGGGCACCATCGGCCGCGACCGGCGCGGTTCAGTTGATGGTGAGTGTGGCGATGCTGTCGATCCTGGACACGGTGCCGAGGCCGAGTGTGCACGCGAGGACGGCGGTCGAGGGTGCGACGAGTTGATAGACGACGGTGTCGCCGGTGAACAGGCCGGAGGTGACGGTGCCGGTCACCGTGGTGGTGAGTGCGGCGGCGGCGAGGTTGACGGTGCGGGTTCCGGTGACGGTGGTGGTCGCGCCGGTGTTCCAGGTGAAGCTGATGGTGGTGGGAGCGGTGTTGAGGAGGGTGAGGCACGAGTAGGACGGGATGGTGACGCTGTGCACCGTGACGGGAGCGGAGTTGATGGCGGGCACGCTCAGGGACGTGCACGTGTTCAGGTCGCGGGTGATCGTCACGGTGGTGCTTGTGGGTGTGAGGCCGAGCGGCGGCGAGTACGTCGAGGAGTCGCTGCTGGGCACCGTGCACAGGGCGTCTCCCACGGTCGCCTGGGCCGTGGGTGCGGCCGTGATCGATGCCGAGGCCAATGCCAGGACGCTCAACGCGCCGATGAGCGGGTTCCGCTTCATGGGCGGGCCCCCTTCCAGAGACTGTGAGCGTCTCAAGGCCCGCCGTCGTCGACCAGCGGTCATTCGGCCATAAGTTCCCACCGCTCTCGTACCGTTGGACCACGCCCGCCCATGGGCGGTGACGACCACGCTGCCCCACGGCCGTGTCCGCGCGGGACAGGGCCGCCCGCGTCGCCCGGCCGACGAGATCGGGGCGGCCTGGGACGCCCGAGAGGGCGACGGCCGGATCCCGCCAGTCGGCGTTCGGCGCGGCCGACCACCGGGGTCTGCCCGGTGACGGGGTGGTCACCTCGCTGTGTCAGCGCCTCGTCGCGCGCAGGACCAGGTCGACCAGGGCGTCGACTTCGGCACCGGTGGATGCGCGCCCGAGCAGCAGTGGAGCCAGGACGAGTTGGCTGACCAGCAGGTTCACGACCGCTTCCGGCGTGCACGTGGGGTCGATCTCGCCGCGGGCCGCCGCACGGGTGACGACCGCGCGCCAGGATTCCTGGATCGGTTCGAAGTGTTCGAGGATCAACGTGCTCAGTTCGGGATTGCGGCGGCCGGCGATGATCGCGCTCGTACTGACCTCGACGGGGCCGGCGAAGAAGGCCGCGAGGCGGTCGGCGAGCAGGCGCAGGTCTTTCGCCCACGAACCCGTGTCGGGCACTTCGACCGCGCCGGAGTGCGCGGCAAGGCCCTCCCGGACGAGGTCGTCGTAGGTGGGCCACCACCGATAGATCGTCTTCCGGTTGAGGTCGGCGCGCGCCGCGACCTCGCTGGGGCCGAAGTCCACCACGCCTTCCGCGAGTAGGTCGAGAACGGCCTGCGCGACGGCTCGGCGCACCTTCTCGCTCCGGCCGCCGGACCGCACCCGGCCGCGCGGCGCCGCGGCGCCCTCCGGAGCCGTCGCCGCGGGTTCGGCGGTACCCGCCGACGTGCGCCGCGCCTTCGGCCGTGTCGTCTCGCCGGTCATTCGAACTCCTAAAAGGGTCAGGCTGTTGACTTTAGCAGGTAGGGATAACACGATGACGTACGCGCCGCGGCGACCCCGCCGACGGACGCCGAATTTCCGGCGCTCACTCCGTGCCGCCCGCAGCCGGTCCGCGTTTTTGAACCCGTCATCGCTCTCGGGGAGTCCGCCATGCCCGCAAACCCGTCCGATTCCGAACCGGGCGCCAGACCTGCGGCCGTCCGCACCGCGCCGCCCGGCGGCGGCCGTCTCGACGGCGCCTCGCGCGCCCGTCTGTCGGCCGTCGTCGCCGTGGTGGTGCTGGTGACCGAAGTCGCGCCCCTGCAATACACGTTGGTCGCCACCGCCACCGAGCGCATCGGCCACTCCTTCCCGACCGTGGGCGCGGATCTGAGCTGGATGATCATCATCATCGGCCTCGTCGGCGGCGCGACCACGCCGATCCTGGGCAAACTCGCCGACATCCACGGCAAGAAGCTGCTGCTCCTCGGCTGTACCGTGCTCTTCCTCGCGGGCTCCGTGCTGTGCGCGCTCACATCGTCGTGGGCGTTGTTCCTCACCGGGCGCGCCCTACAGGCGACCTCGTTCGCCATCACTGCGATCGCCGCGAGCCTGCTGCGCGACATCCTGCCCCGCAGACACGTCACCGTCGCGGTCGGCGTCCTCGCCACCGGCATCGGCGTCTCCGCGCTGGCCTCGCCGTTCCTGGCGGGGGCGCTGTCGGACACGTGGGGCTGGCGGTCGATGTTCTGGTTCCTCGTCGTCTACACCGCGGCGCTGGTGCCGCTCCTGTGGGCGGTGGTCCCGGAAAGCACCGTACGCGTCCGGCAACGGCTCGACCTGATCGGCTCCGTACTGCTCGGCGCGGGCGCCGCCCTCATCCTCCTGTACGTCAGCGAGGGCGAGGACTGGGGTTGGAGCCGCCCGAGCGCGTGGGCTTACCTCGTCGCCGGACTCGTGCTCCTGGCGGCCTTCCCCGCGTGGGAACGCCGCACGTCCCACCCCATCATCGACCCCGCCCTGCTCCGCGCCCCGAAGGTGTCGATCGTCCTGGCGATCGGTCTGCTCGCCAACGTCATGATCGGCATCCAGAGCTATGCGATCGCCTACATGGCCCAGACCGACGCGGACGCGGTCGACGGCGGGGTACTGGCCGGCCTCGCCGCCGACCTGGGCGTGCCGATCGACAACATCGCGCCGAGCGTCGTCTTCCACGGAGACATCGGATACGCCCTCGGCTTCGGGCTGACCGCGCTCGCCGTCCACCTGATGACGTGGCAGACCATCCCGTCGATGCTCGCCGGACCCGCCGCGGGCGCGGTCGCCAAACGCACCGGGCTGCGGCTGCCCCTGCTGGTGTCCCTCGTGGCGATGGCCGCGTCGATGCTGCTGTACGGCTTCTTTCACGACTCGTGGCAGATGTTGCTGCCGGTCGGCGTGCTCTTCGGCCTCGCGTTCGGCCTCTACTACGGCTGCGACAACAACCTCGTCATCGAAGCCGTCCCGGAGGAACAACAGGGCGTCGCGGCCGGGATGCTCACCCTCGCCGAGTCGTTCGGTGCCGCGCTGGGCACGGCGGTGCTGACCGCGATCCTCGCCGCGCATCCCTACCGGGCGACGATGACCACCGAGGGCGGCGCACAGACGTTCGACATTCCCCAGGTGTACACGGATTCCGGCTGGACCACCGGATTCTTCGTGGCCGGCGCGGTCGGCTCGATCTGCGTGGTCCTCGCCGTCGTCATGAAATCCGGCCGCACCCCGGCCACCGGCGGGCAATCCGGGGCGACCGCCACCTGAGCCTCGCCGAGTCGGCGCCGGCGGCACGGCCGGCCCGAATCCGTCCACCGGAAGGCGCGCATCCGCACCCTCGGTGACGTCGCCGCACACCACGACCCGGGCCGGGACCACGCCCCACGGATGTCCCGGCCCCGCGCCCTGCGCGCACACCCGCACCACACGTCCACGGAGGACTCCATGAAGATCGTAATTCTCAGCAGCGGCGCGGTCGCGAGCCGCGTGGCCAAGCGCGCCGTCGCCTTCCCGGGCGTCGACGACCTGGTGGTCGCCGACCTCGACGCCGAGCGCGCACAAGCGCTCGCCGACCGCATCGGCGCGCGCGCCGCGCAGTTCGACGCCACCGACCCGGACAGCGTCACCGCCGTGGTCTCCGGCGCGGACGTGGTCTTCAACGGCGTCGGCCCCTTCTACCGCTTCGCGCTGCCGATCGTCGACGCGACGATCCGCGCCGGCGCGAACTACATCGACATCTGCGACGAGTACGACGTCGCCGAAGCCCTGGTCACCGACCCCCGGTACGACGAGCGTGCCAAGGCCGCCGGCGTCACCGTCCTCACCGGCTGCGGCGTCGCCCCGGGCACCACGAACCTGATGGCGCGCTGGGCCTGCGACGGCCTCGACCGCGCGGACGCCGTCCACGTCGTCATGGGCCTGCCGTTCGTCGCCAACCTCGGCCCGACCATCCTGGAGCACATGTTCCACTCGCTCAGCGGCGACGTCACCCAGTACCTCGACGGCGAATACCGCAAGGTCCCGGCATGGAGCAACCCGCGGCAGTTCCAACTGCTGGCACCGTACGGCCCCCGCGACTTCGGCTACTTCGGCCACGCCGAGCCGATCACCCTCCCGCGCTTCATCCCCGGCCTCAAGGAGGCCACCAGCGGCTTCACCTGGTGGCAACAGGCCGGCAACGACATCTACAAGACGCTCGGCGACCTCGGCCTCATGAGCGCGGAACGCGGCGAACTGCCCATGTCGCCCCAGGCGTACATCGCCCGCTACTTCAGCAGCACCGAGGGCGAACAGGCGGTGCAGACGGACGTGTCCGACGCCCCGATCGGCGCCGTCTTCCACATCCGCGCCGAGGGCGAGAAGGACGGCGCCCCCGCATCGGTCTCCATCGAGACCCACAGCGACATGTCCGACCCGGACAACGACGATTCCGCCGCCGACATCACGGCCATCCCCGCCGCGGCCTTCCTGCGCCGGCTCGTGGCCGGCGAGATCGACAGGACCGGCGTCCTCGCCCCGGAGGGGTGCGTCGACCCGGAACCCTTCCTGCGCGAGGTGCTCCCGCAGTTGGGCATCACGATGTACCGCACCGAGAACCGTACGGAGCGGGTGCTCTGAACCGGATCTCCGAGCCGTGTCCCGAACCGTGCCTTGAGCCGGAGCGTTGAGCCGGACCTTTGAGCCGGGCCGCAGCAGCGTCCCGCGCCGACGGCGGACCGGTCGGGGCATCCCGTCCCGGCCGACCGCCGTCGGCGCGGCGTCCGCCCCCCACACGGTCGGCGCCGCCGAGGCGTGCACGTCGCCATCGGCGAGGGCCGACACGGCGCCCGTCCGCTCGCCCACACCGGCGTTCACCTCGACGCGCGGGCGCCCGCCAAACCCGCCTCGACCACGGCGCGGACTTCCGCGATTCCCAAAACCCCGGATCCGCTCGTCGCACGAGTGACAGGTCCGAACCCATCGTCAGGAAAGCAGGGCAGTCCATGAGCGCATCCACGGACCGATTCGACGTCGCCGTCGTCGGTGCGGGGCCCATCGGCGCGGCCACCGCACGGCACCTCGCCGACCAAGGCGCCCGCACCGTGGTGATCGGCCCCGCGGAGCCCGCGACCCACATCGACCACGAGGGCGTCTGGGCCGGCCACTACGACCAGGGGCGCATGGGCCACGTCCTCGAGGTCCCCCTCGTCGCCGCGTTGCTCGCAAGCCGGTCCATCGACCGCTTCGCCGAACTCGCCGAGCGGACCGGCATCTCCTTCACCAAGCCCTCGCATTCGCTCGCCGTCATGCCGCGGAGCCTGCACGACCCGGACCTGTCCGAATGGTTCGACCTCGACCGGTTCGCAGGCAACGCCGCCGACGTCGGCCGCCCGGTGGAACGCCTCGACGAGGATCAACTCCGCGCGGCGTACCCGCGGTTGCGCTTCGAACCGGGGCACGTCGCGGTCGTGCAGCGCGACGCGTACATCGTCAACCCCCGCGACCTGACCGCCGCCGAACTCGCCGCCGCCACCGCGGCCGGGGCCACCCTCGTCCGCGACGAGGTCGTCTCGACAAGCATCGCGGGCACCGGCCGCCGCGTCACGGCACGCTCGGGCGCGACGTGGACCGCCGACACGGTCGTCCTGGCCACCGGCGCCTCCACCAACGCGGGCGGACTGCTCGACCGCAGGCTCGCGATGGACACGCTCGGCGCGACCGTCGTCCTCGTCGAAGCCCCCGACCCGGTCGCCGACGACATGCCCGCGATCATGTACCTCAAGCAGCGCGACGGCGAGATCCGCTACGGCGGCATCGTCATGTCCCCGCTGCGCTACCCCGACGGCCGCCGCTATCTCAAATGCTCCGGGGACAGCGTCCTCGCCAACCGGCTGACCTCGCGCGAAGACATCACGGCATGGATCCGAACAGGGGGCTCCACCGATGACATCGCCCCCTCCCTCGCGATGTTGCGCGACCTCCTCGCACCCGAGGCGTTCGCCGCCCTCGGCCCCGCGCACGTGCGTCCCTGCCTGGTCTCCGCCAACCACAGCGGCCACCCCTACCTCGACCACGCCGACGACAACCTCATCGTCGTCGTCGACGGCGACCGCGGCGTCATGGCCGCCGACGAACTCGGCCGCCTCACCGCCGGCTTCGCCCTCACCGCCCGCTGGACCGACGGCATTCCCCACCGACTCCTGCAAGCCGAATGGAGTTGCTGATCGTTTCGGAACGAGATCCGAGTCCGATGGGGTGCCGAGGTCGTTCCGGTTCGCTGCGGCCCGAGTCGTTCGTCAGGGTGAGCGGGAGGGTGGTTTGTGACCAGGGCCCACGCCGTCCATCTGGATTTCGCGCGCACTCCGGCCTTCTTGACGTGGGGGTCAGCGAGGTGGAGTCGCGCCGGGGGAGTAGTGGATCAGGCCCGGGGGTTCGCTGTGCCGAGGGTGGTCGCGGCCTCGCGGAGGGCCTCGCGGACGATCCCGGTCGGGGTGAGGTGGTCGCCGGCTGCGGGTGGCTGCAGCCACGTCACCATGGTGTCCTGGTCGCCGGTGGGCAGCACGACCCACGCGCCGACTCCCACCTGACGCGGGCCGCAGCGCAGTTCGACCTCGGGGACGGGGTCGTCGCGCTGAGGCGGCACCAGGAAGCCGATACGGCGCCACCGGTCGTCGAGGATCACCGGGCCGAGCGGCATGTCCCGCCCGCGCAGCAGTTGCAACGCCGCCAGGCCCAGGGGCATGTCGACCGTGATCACGTCGAAGGTGACGCCGGTGGCGGCCAGGCGTGGCCCCCATCCGAAGGCGTTGTGCAGGCCGGCTTGCCTCGATGGCGTGCTCGCCACGGTCGCCTCGTCGCCGGTGGCGCGGGAGGGGTCGACGAGGCCGCGGGTGACGACGGCGGTGGTCATGACGGGAACCTCGCGATCTGGGTCCGGAGGGAGGCCATATGTATCTACCTCACGATGATCATAAGATAATTATGAACCTTCGGGTCCTGAAGCGCCAGCCCCCTCCACGAGAAGATCCAACGGGAGTCCGCACGGCGACCGGGATCATTGATCGACGGCATCCCCACGTCGACAACGTTCCGGCCGGCTGACGCGGGCGCGGAGTACGTTCGGCGGTCGGCCCGTGTGCGGGCCGACCGCCAACATCAGCCCCGGGCGGGGAAAGGGGCGCGTGGATAAAGACGAGACCGTGCGATCGACGACCCCCGGGCGAGATAGGAA